>NZ_JAAHGN010001470.1:0-1363 GCF_010672485.1 Moorena sp. SIO2C4
TACCATTCTCCCGAGCCTTGATAATACAATTAATTGCTCCGTGTCCCAAATTCCGGATTGCTGAAAACCCAAACAATATACTATTAGAGATTGGGGTAAAATCCAAATCAGAACGATTGATATCTGGTGGCAAAATCTCAATCCCCATGGTTGAGCAAGTAGCAATATATTTCTGTATCTTGTCCGTGCTGTTACTACTCGCTGTCAGCAACGCTGCCATATATTCAACTGGGTAATTCGCCTTGAGATAGGCAGTTTGATAGGTTACATAGCCATAGGCCGTGGAGTGAGATTTGTTGAAGCAATTGGAAGCAACCATACCGTTTGCCAAAATAAAGTTATGGTCGTCCTTGACACCAATATCATAGACAGGTTGAGTACCTAAGGATTTGCGGCTGATGATTTTAACCATCGATTAAATTGACGAGGTAACTAGACTTTTACTTTTCCTGATTAGGGATTAGGGATTAGGGATTAAATGCTATAACCTAACATTATTAACCTAACATTATTAACCTAACAGTATTTCTAATACCATTAACCATTAACCAAGCACCATTAACCATTAACCTAACCCCTAACACCTAACCCTAAAAACTAAATTGACAGAGTACTAGTACAGAGTACTAGCTTACTAGCTTTTTTTTGATGGCTGAACCTGCACCAATGACTCCCACCGCTAGTAAACCTAATACTGAGAAAGGTTCGGAGACAGGGGTAGCAATGATTTGTCCTCTAATTATCCCTGCTGGGTCATTTTCTGAGTGAAGATTGAAATAGAGATCCGTATCTGCACCAGGAGCAGTAGCCAGCAGTCCAGGAGCAATCTCACTCAAGGAAGTACTGGCAGGATCATCAAGATCCCAAATTCCTGAGATAGTAGTTGAGCCATCCGAGTTAGAGGTAACCGTGCGGTCATCATTATCCTGATCCGGGCCAAAAATACCAAAGACTACCGGACCATTTTCCCCACGGGGAGCTTGGTGAAAATGGAGCAAGGTAGCAACATCTAGAGCATTTGCAGGACTTGCTACATCCGCTAGCTGGCTAAAGTCAACACCAACAACGTTAATACTGTAACTCAGTTCCGTACCAGCATCATTGAGTTTTAAGCTAGCAGAGCCAGTTGCTGGGGATTGGGTAACTCCTCCAGGAGCGACTTCCTGAGCACTGTCCAATGTTGCTTGAAACAGGGTATAGGCACTGGCTGGTGTAATAGCGAAGGATGGCAGTAATGCCAATCCTGTCACTAAGGTTGTAGATGCGAAGAAATGTTTCATGAGTTTATTCTTTAGTGTGTAGAGAATTGGAGATTTGACCGACCTAATAACTATAGTTTTTTTTCATCAGAGAAAAAAGCGGA
>NZ_JAAHGN010001471.1:0-1355 GCF_010672485.1 Moorena sp. SIO2C4
TCAGCCGTGGCACAGGCTTCGACCCTGGGAGTTAACTCAGATTAAACAAATGCTTACCTGTTGTATTCAAAAGCACCTCAAGTAGCGATGCAGCGCGTAGCGCATCAGCTGAATGCTGATAGCTGAATGCTGATAGCTGAATGCTGATAGCTTACAGACAACCATTCACCACATTGCTTCACCTTTAAGTAAATCTGTCAATAACCCTTGCTTCTCTAACCGCTCACAAATAGCACTGAAAGGACTGCCAGCGTTATAACTAGGATTCCAGCTTGGGTCACCACTATGATGCAGGGCTACTAAATTCCAGTTAATATCAAAACATGGAGAACCAGAGGAACCGGGTTCGGTATTGGTTTTATACTTAACCGTTGTACCATTCTCGTTAATAGTAATAATAGCCTCGGTGTCAAAGGCCAATTTTAAGGGTTCGGCCTGGGGATGCTGCACAATAAACAGTGGAGTATTGGGCACAAACTGATAATATGGCTGTTGGGGTAACTCAATCCACTGGCGCTTTGGAGAATTGGGATCGGGATTTTTCCCAATCGGTTCTTCCCCAGGAACTCCATCTACTCTCAGCAAGGCATAATCCAATTGCTCAGGGGTTGGTAATGGATTGTTGGTATAAGGACTTTGATCAATTAGCCAGTCATCCTCTACTAAGCGATACTCCTTACCAGGATTGATAACTTTACCATCCCCTAACTGCTTGTAGTCAAAACGCAGGATAACATTACTAGACGTTGCTTGTTTTAAAATTACCGATTCCACCACATGGTAATTAGTAATAACCACATTGGGAGCAATCAGAAAACCTGTCCCAAATTCCAGACTATTATCCTTATTCGTAACTTCTACACGACAGACTTGCCCTTCAATTTGACCTAACTTTTCCCGCCACTGATTTACATCTAAAAAAGAATTAGTTTTCTTAATCAGTCTTTCTAATCGACCTTTTGCTAATAGCGGTTGCGGCATAGCAATCGCAATATTAAACTCCTGGGCAAAGGCGAATAACGCTGGGTTACCTGGATTCGATTCACGGGCACCTGCAATTAATTTATCAACCCATCCTTCTGCTTGAGCAGCTTTAATTAACTTAAATACAATTTCTTTTAAGTCATCTCCCATCGCAATAGAATCTAGATTTTTGCTGAATTTATATTCAACTAATTCAGCAAGTCTTATTTTTAATGGGAAAGCATCAAGTAAAGCATTCGTTAATTGTTGATATTGCTGTCCAGTTAGTTTCATTTAGAATTTCCATTTGAGTTGTGAACAGAATCCCTTAGGAAAAGGCAAAAGGCAAAAGGCAAAAGGCAAAAGGCAAGAGGCAAAAGGCAAAAGGCAAA
>NZ_JAAHGN010001472.1:0-1353 GCF_010672485.1 Moorena sp. SIO2C4
CTCGCGGATCAAGAAAACCACTAAACTTCTTTCTCAAGAAATGGGTCGCAAGCCCACAGAAGAGGAAATTGCAGATCGGATGGAAATGACCATCGAGAAGTTGCGATTCATTGCCAAATCAGCTCAACTTCCCATCTCCTTAGAAACGCCTATTGGTAAAGAAGAAGACTCCCGCTTGGGAGACTTTATTGAAGCCGATGGTGAAACCCCAGAAGATCAGGTTTCCAAAAATCTACTCCGGGAAGACCTAGAAAGTGTCCTTGATACCCTTAGTCCCCGGGAACGTGACGTACTGCGTCTACGCTATGGATTAGATGATGGACGGATGAAGACTTTGGAAGAAATCGGCCAAATCTTCAACGTCACGCGGGAACGGATTCGACAAATTGAAGCCAAAGCCCTTCGCAAACTACGCCATCCAAATCGCAATAGCATTCTCAAGGAATATATCCGATAGAAAACCCTGCTGCTTGATAGCAATCAGGGTTTTCTGTTATCGTTCAATTTACTTCGTGGGGAATAGGGAGTCAGTATGAAGTCTGGTTAATCACATATAATACGGTTGGTACCATGGATGTTAATTGTCAATTGACTCCTAACAATTGTTAATTTTCAATTTTCCATTGGCTATCAACCAAACATGATAAGTATTCAAACAGACATTATATCACATTCCTTACCCCAATTCCTACCCAGAAATTAGTTCCGGTGCGCTTTCCTATGGCGAATTAAATTACGGGGTCGCACCGTTTTCATATTTTAGCTGACATTCCGTAGAACAAACTATGGAATCAGCTAAAAACACATAAGAAAGCTGGAGTTCAACACTAGAACTCCAGCTATTTATTGAGATTGACAAATTTAACTAACTATTGGGAACTACATTAATCCCAAGAAGTGTAGTACACCTTGACCAGTAATATATTCTGTGACTAAAGCAGCGATGAAGCCGATCATAGCTAGACGACCATTTAAGTTTTCTGCTTTAGGGGTGAAACCGAACTTGGCTTCGTTAGACTCTTGATTGGACATGGTTCTTTGCTCCGCTAATTTACTCTGTGTAGCCCGTTTATATTAATAAATGTAACAAATTATTGGCTAAATGTCAATTATCTGCATAGGCAAGCGGGATGAATTGTGTATAAAGTCTTAGTTGATCAATGATGTAAACTTATGTGAAGTATAATTTGCTGTTTTCATCATGATCTCTCGTCGCGCATTTATCAGCAGTCTGTTGGCTAGCTTGATCGTTTTACTGGCTTGGATAAATTTTGCCAACCCTGCCCATGCTCTCGGTGGCAAACAACCTCCTATTAATGAACCCGCACCCGAGTTCACCCTACCGACCAATAC
>NZ_JAAHGN010001473.1:0-1352 GCF_010672485.1 Moorena sp. SIO2C4
AGGTAAGTTGGCCTCACTTCCCGCCAATACTGAGGTAACTTTGGAATCATTGTTGGAGACAGGTGTGGTCACCACCAATGATGGTCCATTGAAACTACTCGGTGATGGGGAGCTGAATGTGCCACTCAATATAAAAGCTGCTGCCTTTACAAGTGGTGCCCGCCAAAAAATCGAGGCGGCTGGTGGCAGCTGGGAAGTTATAGCTAAGTAACCCCTTTAGCCCTTATGCTCCTGTATCTTCAAGAGGTACCTTAAATGACTGTCAGTCGAGACAAAGCCCCAACTGCTCAAGAGACGTTTATGCAAATGGCTCAAGCGGCTGGCCTTAGAGGTCGGCTGCTTGTCACCGTTGGTTTGTTAATTTTAGCCCGCTTGGGTGTCTTTCTTCCTGTACCAGGAATTGATCGAGCCAGATTTTCAGCAGAACTCCAGAATAGCCCGTTTGTAGGTCTTTTGGACTTTTTCTCTGGTGGTGGTTTTTCCGCCCTAGGGATTTTTGCCTTGGGAATTTTGCCTTATATTAATGCTTCGATTATCCTACAACTGCTAACGGCAGCAATTCCTGCTTTAGAAAATTTGCAGAAAAATGAAGGTGAAGCAGGGCGTCGAAAAATCGGTCAGATTACCCGTTATGTTGCCCTAGGCTGGTCTGTGATTCAAAGTATTGGCTTATCGTTGTGGGCACAGCGGTTTGCTGTTGAACCAGGCGCATTCTTTGTGTTTGAAACTGTACTTGCCCTCACGGCTGGCTCTATGTTTGTGATGTGGCTATCAGAGTTAATTACCGAACGAGGTATTGGCAACGGAGCTTCACTATTGATTTTTGTCAATATTGTTGCTGTTTTGCCCCGCACCTTGGGTCAAACCATTGAACTGGCTCAGACCGGGGGTCGAGAAACGGTGGGTAAGGTAATTGTGCTGCTGTTAGTTTTCCTAGTCATGATTGTTGGTATTGTCTTTGTGCAAGAAGGCAGCCGACGAATTCCGATTATTACTGCCAGACGTCAAGTTGGTAAGCGCCTTTACCGGGAGCGGAAAAATTATTTGCCCCTAAGGTTAAACCAAGGTGGCGTGATGCCAATTATCTTTGCCTCAGCCGTCTTAATCCTACCCACATCCCTAGCTGGGATAACTAGTGGCGATAATAGCAATGGATTGTTAGGCTCAATCAATCAAGTCCTAATCCAGATTGCCAATTATCTCAACCCCAATGGTCAAACTCCTTGGGTCTATGTTGCTGTCTATTTAGTCTTGATTTTGTTCTTTAGCTACTTCTACGCCTCACTGATTATAAACCCAGTAGATATGTCCCAGAATTTGAAGAAAATGGGGGCGAGTATCCCTGGTATTCG
>NZ_JAAHGN010001474.1:0-1342 GCF_010672485.1 Moorena sp. SIO2C4
CAGGGTAAGCGCAAGAAAAAATTGCCCATAATGTGCATTGGCTGGATATCGGTTGATCGTGGCTCGAAACCCCTATAATCTCGTAGAACTTGATTCTCAATAGAGTTTAATAGTTGAGAATGAGCCCCGTTTTTTCTCAATAAGCTACAGCTTATTGATTCTTGCGCTTACCCTGGTTAGGCTATCTTATTATCAGTTTATCAAAGGTACCCTCAAGGGTACTGCCAAGAGGGATTTAGATCTGACATTATATAAATGTGTTGATTGAAATTAATTAAAGCAAGAGGTAAAACCCATGGCTTACAAATACCATAAACCCTGTGTGTTCCAAGTTCCGATCAAATTAGAAGTACCGATTGTGCTCGACCTAGCTGTAGGTGCTAAGCGTAAGTGCTTTAGTAAATATGAGGAAATGGAACTCGAAGAGAACGGAGCGGCTACTGATCAGTCCCCCGAACCAGTTAGCACTTAGTATCTTTAGCAATCTTTGACAGGAATCTTTGACGGTTGGCTTTGAAATTATCGGCATAAATTAAGTCCTATCTCTCCTCTGTTTCCTCCCTCCTGAGCTCAGGAGGGAGGAGTTTTATTGTAGACCTTAAGCGATAATCACCCCCACCAATACCGAACCAGACAAAAATCGTAGGGTGGGCATTGCTCAGGAAGATCAAAATTAGTGAGCCTATAAATGAAATGGGCAATGCCCACCAATACCGAGGCTAAGTTATGAAACACTATCATATCACCTCATAAAAGGTACCCTCAAGGGTACTGCCAAGCCAGGGTTAGATTTGACATTATATAAATGTGTTGATTGAAATTAATTACAGCAAGAGGTAAAACCCATGCCTTACAAATACGATAAACCCTGTGTGTTCCAAGTTCCGATCAAATTAGAAGTACCAATTGTGCTCGACCTAGCTGTAGGTGCTAAGCGTAAGTGCTTTACTAAGTATGAGGAAATGGAGATCGAAGAGAACGGAGCGGCTACTGATCAGTCCACCGAACCAGTTACCAGTTAGTTTCTTTAAGAATATTTGACGGCTGGCTTTTAAAGTCTGGGCATAAATTAAGTCCTATCTCTCCTCTCTATCCTCCATCCTAAGCTCAGGATGGAGGAGTTTTATTGTAGACGAAAACCGATACCCTTTATGCCCTGATCTGATCAGCTGCTGAAAAGGTACCCTCAAGGGTACTGCCAAGCCAGGGTTAGATTTGACATTATATAAATGTGTTGATTGAAATTAATTACAGCAAGAGGTAAAACCCATGCCTTACAAATACCATAAACCCTGTGTGTTCCAAGTTCCGATCAAATTAGAGGTGCCCATTGTGCTCGATA
>NZ_JAAHGN010001475.1:0-1341 GCF_010672485.1 Moorena sp. SIO2C4
TGTCGGGAGTCGGGAATCGGGAGTCGGGAGTCGGGAATCGGGAAATCGGGACAGAGATTATGGATGCGATCGCATCGACTCGGCAGTCGGGAGTCGGGATGCGATCGCATAATTTAATTTACCGTCCTGCCCAAATAACGCCAACCGACCCCTAGAAATACTTTAGGACTTACGCAGTAACTCTACCTGTAGGGTTTGGTGCCCAGTTTTGGGTAAGTCCTGTCCAAGTCGCTGTTTCGCCAATGTCTGGTCTTCAAACAATAGTTGCACCCAAGCCGTAATAGCTTGGGTGTGGCTTTTTAGGCCGCCATTTTATACAAAAGCTGCTGACAGTCTTAAAAATCTTAACAAAAATGTAAACTTTATTTTCGCTATGTTACATTAAATTTAATACTTTATTAAGAATTGTTACCTAGAGGACTAATCAACTACATGGCGGAACCTACCCATCTGGCTGAGCTTGAGCAGGGTCTAAAACTCTGGAATCAATGGAGAGACAATCATCCCAAACTGATCCCTGACCTGATGGAAGTAGACCTGAGTGGGCAAAACCTCAATGGTTTCAATCTCTTTCAAGCCGAGCTAATGGGATCTAACTTGAGTGGGTCATTGCTGATTTATACTGACCTGACTGAGGCTTGTGTCGTTGGGGCAATATTTGATAAAGCTATTCTTCGTCACGCTTACTTGAATAGAGCCAAGCTTACCCGTACATCCTTCCAAAGAGCAGACCTGACTATGACATCTTTGGAAGACGCTAATCTAATTAGGGTTAACTTTTCTCTGGCAGACCTTGAGGGAGCTAATCTGTTTAGAACTAACCTGATTGCTGTGAATTTCACCAAAGCCAATCTGAGTAGGGTCAACTTCACTGAAGCGGTGATGACTGGGGCTAATCTTAATGAAGCTCAACTGATTGGTAGTAATTTTGATAAAGCTAATTTAACAGGAGCAGATCTGGTGAAGGCGAATCTGAAAGGGGCTAACCTTAGTCAAGCTAATCTTAGTTATACCAACCTCAGAGAAGCTAACCTTAGTGAAACCAACCTCAGAAAAGCGAATCTTACCGGAGCTGATTTAACTCATGCCAACCTTCAGGGGGCTAATCTGATTGAAGCGGAACTTGATGGAGTGATATTAAATACGAGTATTTAGTTATTTGGGAAAGGGAGTAGGGAGTCGGGAGTCGGGAGTCGGGAGTCGGGAGTAGGGAATCGGGAGTCGGGAGTCGGGAGTGGGGAATCGAGAAGAAATAGGTGTGTCTACTTCATTAATAGTAAGCATTCAGTAGTCAGCAGTCAGCGGTCAGGAGTCAGCAGTCAGCGGTCAGCCTTTGCCTGA
>NZ_JAAHGN010001476.1:0-1336 GCF_010672485.1 Moorena sp. SIO2C4
ACGGTAGTTAGCGATCGCAGGTTGGCGAGTTAACCCCAAGTTATCCGGTAGCGCTAGCATACAGGGAGCCAATATCTGGGGTAAACTCAAAACCGTCAGCCAAATTAGTGCGATCGCACTTTTAATTGCTCCAACTCCCGACACCTGGATCATCCCATCCCTTGTCCTTTTCTGGCTATCGGTCGTCCTAACCTTAATCTCTGGTTTAGTTTACCTGTTACCCGCTAATATCTGGTCATCAACGGCAAAATCCACGTCAGCTTGATCCCGACCTGAAGCCAGATAATCATTCTCAAAGGAATCCTTCAGTCCCGAAAGCAAATCATACTCCGGTTGCCAGTTAAGTTCCGTCTTAGCCTTATGGATATCAGCAAAAAAGTGCTGTAATCGAAATGGGAAAGCCTTGCGCTTACCAAAATCAAACTGCTTGGGGTCATAATGCACGAGCTTGACCTCTGAAGCCGACTTACCACAGGCCATAGCACAGGTTCGTGCTAAACCATCAAAGGTGACATAGCGTTCCCCGGACACATTGTAAATTTTCCCAATCGCTTCCGGATTCCCCAATACTGCCGCCATTGCCCTCGCCAAGTCCTGACAATGACCTAACTGAGTAATGTGCATGCCATTACCAGGGATGGGAATGGTGCGATCGCGAACAATCCGGTCAAAAAACCAAGCTTCAACATCATTATAATTTTGGGGACCATAGATATAAGTTGGACGAATCGCCGTAAATGGCACCCCAAGTTCTTGTAGGTAAGCCTCAGTATGATGTTTACCCTTGTGGCGAGAATTGGGATCAACTGGATCTCCTTCGAGATGGGGTAACTGCTCCGACTTCAAATACACCCCAGCGGAACTCATATACACAAAATGCTGCACCCGGTCTTTAAAAATTTCCACTAACGGTTGAGTATCACTCAACTCCCGAGCATTATTATCGAAAATTCCATCAAACTCTTGAGACGATAACATTTCCTTGAGCTGATTGGGATCCTTGCGATCGCCATGAATCTGTTGGACTCCTGGCAGTGGCGCTGGCTTATTTCCCCGATTGAACAGCACCACCTCATGGCCCATCTCCACCAAAACCTTGGTTAAATAAACCCCAACAAACCGGGTACCACCCATGATTAAAATTCGCATGGTAACTAATTACTAAAAACTTTGATTCACGCTATGGATTAATTCCCTCTTCGCGTACTTTGTGCGTAAGTATTCAGCTATCAGCGTGTCGCGTATCAGCGTGTCGCGTATTAGCGTGTCGCGTATCAGCTATCAGCCATTGGCCAAGCTACACCGAACAGCTTTTGAATAAAATAAGCTGACGGCA
>NZ_JAAHGN010001477.1:0-1328 GCF_010672485.1 Moorena sp. SIO2C4
AAAAACTCTAATATAAATAATTCCATAACTACCTTTTATTCCCAAGAAGAACGACAGTTACGTGTAGATCTTGCTGCTGCTTACCGCTTGATTAACTATTATGGGATGACAGACATGATATACACCCATATTTCCGTGCGGATTAAAGAGGAGCCACCAATATTCCTCATTAATCCGTATGGTATGATGTTTGACGAAATATGTGCATCAAATTTGGTTCCAGTGGATGCTAATGGCAACAAAATTGACCAGGCAGACGCGGAAGTAAATCCAGCCGGATTTACTATACACAGTGCTATTCATTTAGGTTGCCCTAATGCCCATGCAATCATCCACACCCATACTGTTAGTGGCATGGCTGTTGCTGCGATGGAAGAGGGTTTGTTGCCCCTTAACCAAATTTCGATGGAATTTTATAATCGGGTTGCCTACCATGATTATGAGGGCATCTCACTTAACCTGGATGAGCGAGAAAGGCTGGTGGCATCTCTGGGAGACAAGAAATGTTTAATCCTCCGTAACCATGGTCTTTTAACTGTAGGTGAAACAGTAGCGGAAGCATTCTTCTATATGTACTACCTGAATAAGGCGTGCGAGATTCAGGTTAATGTATTAAGTAGTAACGCCAAGCCGATTATACCACCACCTGAGATTTGCGAACATACAGCACGGCAATTTGAAGGCTCCTTCGGAAATAAAAATCAAGAATTCCAACTCGTATGGGAAGCTAATCGCCGTTTGCTCGATCGACTCGATTCTTCTTATAGTGACATACTCCCACCCAACTTACCCTAGGAAAAATTAGGCCATATTCAAATACACAAAAAAATACGGGGAATCCTGCCTCCTTCACTCCATTTGATAAAAATGGAAAACATCAAGGTTTACTAATTAGTAATAACTCTGAAACAATTATTCGCAATTGATTTGAACAACTAACTGGTAATTTAAAGGAGTACTAAAGCGATCCCAAGTTTCATCAATGCCAACCCCAATACTAACATTTCGGCCCATGGGAATTGACAAGATTTCGACTCTGTTAGCTCGAAACCAATCCCACTGGCGACCGATTTCTCTAGCTTTTGGTCAATCGGACTTCCCAATTCAAGAATACGTTGACCTGACTTTACAGGCTCCTGAAGTAGAAAAAGTACTAGGTTACGGGGATATTAGCGGACAGATGTCACTGCGGAAAAAAATTAGCAGCTTTTACGCCTCGACCTTAGGTATAGATATCCCAGCGGCACAGATATTGATAACTGATGGGGCGACTGGTGCATTAGTCTTAGCATTGGGGCTGTTGGTGCGCCGAGGTAGCGAAGTCATTA
>NZ_JAAHGN010001478.1:0-1323 GCF_010672485.1 Moorena sp. SIO2C4
TGGTGGGCAAAATTCTAGGTTCTATAATTGTGACAAGCACCAAAGGGTTTTTGCCCACCAATTATTTAGTAGGGTGGGCAAAATTATAGGTTCTATAATTGTCAAAAGCACCAAAGGGTTTTTGCCCACCAGCAGTTGGGTAAGATGGGCTGAATCTTCGCGCTGAATAGGAATAGAGTGGGCATCCTGCCCGCCCGAAAATATAGAGTGGGCATCCTGGCCGCCCGAAAATAAGCATGAAACTGGCAAGATGCCAGTTCCACACAAGATGCCCCTTCCAGCAACGCCAATAATTGAGCAATGTTTTGGGCTTATTGATAATCAACCGGGTGATTAGAGATTTTTGATACTATTGTTTACTTTTTAACTGTAACTTTTGATACATAATTAGAGGCGTTTACCCTGTTTATGAGGTTTTATATGAGTTTTATGAGGTTTTATATGAGGTTTATGAGGTTTGATATGAGGTTTATGAGGTTTGATATGAAGTTTTATATGAGGTTTTATAGCGTTTATCATAGCTATGAGGTACACATGATTTTTTCCCTCTTCCCTCTTCCCTCTTCCCATATCCGCTGCTCCCTGCTCCCTGCTCCCTGCTCCCTAAAACCCAGAGATTTGTACCTCATAGGTATAAGACTTGCTATATATGAGGTTTTATATGAGGTTTATAGATTGTTTTTTCATCAAGGTATAGATAATAATTAAAGGGAATACAGTTCAGTCTCAGCAAAATCAATTTGTTTCAAGATTAATCTGTATTTCAAATATTTACTCCAAAGTCCAATAAATAAAGGCAAAATAAAGGCAAAAACAAAGAAAATGAACAACGAGATTCAAGGGAAAATGAAACGGGTACTGTTAGCTCTAGTAGCAGGGGTCTTCTTTCTGTTCAGTAATTCTGCCATCGCACTGGCACATAACTTGGACGGAACCTATTTATCTAGAGAGACAGGCACAATCTTGGTCATTAAAGATGCTGATGAAAGCAATGGGACATTTAAGGGTGGCATGGAGCAGTTTATCGACAGAAATGGATATAAATTTGAAGAAATTGATGGTACTTTCCGTTATACGCAAAGACCACCAGCACCATATATAACAATGACCGTGCGAGGCAATCTTCGAAATAAACCACGGAATTTTTCAATTGCAGAAGCTTTTGCTGGAAGTACCGAGCAACCCGATTATTCTGTATTGAAACTGAACGGAGGATATGCGTTTTATAATAACGGAAGGGCAACGGAAAAAGCTTTATCAGGAGACTTCATCAAACAAAACTGAAAGAATAATTAGGTGGGCATGAATAAACGTTATAGCACA
>NZ_JAAHGN010001479.1:0-1322 GCF_010672485.1 Moorena sp. SIO2C4
TCAGCTATGTCTCCCTTTTCCTCCCCCTCCTCGCCCTCAACACACAGTCTTGTTTTAGACCTAACTATAAGAAATCTAAATCTGTAAGATAAAGTGATGGGGGGATAGAAATATCTCGATCAAGAAGTTAATTCACTTATTGGTTATCTTGTCAACTGCTATTAGTTGACCATCTCTCTAGGAGTTTGAGAAGGTAATGACATGGGGAAAATCATCCGTACGTTATGTATTAAAAATCACTAATGCCAAGGAATTAATTCCGAAAAAACCGATTGTGCTAATTGTGGTGCGAAACTTGGGAGAAAAGACAAGTATTAATTAATGCTGAATTAATCAGGGTAAATATCAAGATATACAGCGGCTATCTGGCATTTTTGAAAAAAATTACTCTGGGAAACAGACTCTAAGGAGTTTAGAGCTGATTTTTGACAGATTTTTGACAATAGTTAAATAAATCAGCAATTCATCGGATTTTCTTCCTTAAGTGACTAGGATAAAAATAGAACTAAGTTATGGCAGTTTTAAATCCTATGGATGAATATCAAAATCAAATCATGGCTCTAAGTCATAGAGTAGATACTCTGTGCGAATCCATCGAAAAACTCAGTTTGAAGGTTTCAGAAGGCCTTTCTGAACTCAAAAATAGTTCAAGGCAGGAAACTGAGGAATCTCAACCAACTGGCCAACCGATACCCCGGACCCACGAAAGTCAAAGTGCCATTAACCTACTGACCCAACATAAAGATGTGCTGATTGATAGTAACTCTGGGCTAGGTAGTTTCTCTAAAAATAGCAATAATAATATCTCTGCTGATATTCAAGTTCAACGCTTAACTGCCCAACTCACAGCAGCCTACAATCGGATTGCTGCCTTAGAAGAACAACTCCTAGCACAGCGAATTCATTCCTAATTGGCAGTTTTATCCAGATTAGTCTAAGGGTTGAAGGTTAATAGGGAAAACAAATCAGCACCTCTGTGATTTTCGTGCCTAACTTGGTCAGACTGTAAAGTGTTTTTTCACTGGCTCCAACAACAATCACCTCAGAGAAAGACGATATTGCTCGACCAAGTTTTCAATGGCTTGAAGTAATTCAGCCGAGTTCCAGCCCTTATAAAGGTGGGCTGCGATCGCACATCCTCCAGCACCCACACCTTCCTTGACATATCCTTGCTCATATGCCTGTAGCTGAGGATAACGAGACTGGGTAAAACTTAATTGTGTTGCCAAAAGGGGTACACTCCCAATATCTTGTGCTAATCCAACCGTGTCACCAGTCGAGTCTTCTGCCACCCAGCGAGTTGTTCCCACAACTACTTGTGA
>NZ_JAAHGN010000148.1:0-10323 GCF_010672485.1 Moorena sp. SIO2C4
ATGGACGTTGGCCGAAATCGTTGATATCTAGCCACTCTAATAAATTACTGGCTTGATCGAAAAGGGGCATACTGCTGTGGCTTGTCCAGTTTGTCGCTTCAGCGTCATACCCAAAAGACCAGATGTTAACGCATAAATTATCTTTTCCTAACCAACCTAGCCAGCAGTCATCATCATCCCGTTTTCCCTGGGGATGCCAGGTGCTGATAGCATCCCCTCCCAGCCCGTGAACAAACACCACATCCGCACTGGGCAATAAGTCCTGATAGCTTGAGATTTCGATTAAGCCGGTTAAATCCCTCAACGGTTACCCTCAAGTTAATTATATAGCATTAACTAGTAGATGCCTGAAACCCAATCTCGAATTATTTTAACACAGGAAAATATAGGGAGTCGGAAATTCTAAATTCTAAATTCTAAATTCTAAATTCTAAATTCTAAATTCTAAATTCTAAATTCCATAACCGTACAATTTCTTTCAATTATCCCTCCGAAAAAAAATTATAAAACCCCTTGACAAATTAAAATGTTATCGTTATGATTATATTTGTAACTTAACAACGAATTGTTAACTATGTCCGACAATTTTCGCCCTAACCCAGAAAACAATCCTGAGGAAATTACTCCTAGTAATACGCCTCAGGAACCTTCCCAAAAAAAATACCCCATTAAGCACATTTTGAAAGGCTCCCGCCAGGCAATAAACAACACCATTTATACCCTTTATGCACGGGGTTACGCCCAAGTTGACGAGTGGAGCCCCCTTCAGCCGACTGACATTCCTGGCGAATTCATGACGGTAATGACGAAGTACTTAATGCTGGGTTAAGGGCTTAAATTTTGGGGGGCTTTGCCCCCCCAAAGCATCAGGTCTGATGTCAGCGGTCAGCGGTCAGCCGTCAGTGGTCAGTGTTTAGCTGATAGCTGAAAACGGATAGCTAATAGCTAATAGCTGATACGCGACACGCTGATAGCTTACGGTCTGATCGGATTATGTTTGATTAGGTTTACAAAGTTGAGACATAAGTAACAATTCCTAGCCGTGGAACATAGTTCTGCGGCTACTTTTTTTTGGTTAGCAGGTTGTTCGCGTAGCGTGGCCTTTTGGCCAAGGTTATTTGGTTGTTCGCGAAGCGTGGCCTTTTGGCCAAGGTTAGATGGTTGTTCGCCTTTGGCGTTCGAGTAGGGTAGGTTTAAGGTTATGATGTTGTAGGTTATTAACAGGCTCAGCTGATCAACACAAGACCTCTTGAGGTGATCAACAAGTGTTCTATTGTGATTAATCCTTGGTGGGCAGTGCCTAGCAACCCGATCGCAAGCACATTAATCTGTCTGTTGCACTGCCCACCCTACATCTACTTAATAAAATTCTCCTTGGTGGGCAGTGCCTAGCAACCCGATCGCAAGCACATTAATCTGTCTGTTGCACTGCCCACCCTACATCTACTTAATAAAATTCTCCCCATCTCCCCATCTCCCCGACTCCCGACTGTTGTGCCATTTCAAGACAACGGCCCAGGGGAACTTATCTGTAGTATTTGGGAGCATCCCAATTTGGCACGTTAGCTCTTTTTAGGGGGCTGAAACCCTTGAAATATCGTTGCTTTGGGTAATATTGTTTCCAAAATGGGATGCTCCCTAGTATTTTGAACAAATAGTATAAGAAAGGGAATAGGGAACAGGGAATAGGGAATAGGGAATAGGGAATAGGGAATAGGGAATAGGGATAATAGTTGACTATTTCAGCTGTTTGACCGGCGTTGCTTAATAATGGAATGATTTTAAAAGTTTTGTGCAATGGGCATCTTCCCGTAGAATGGGCATCTTGCGTGGAACTGGCATCTTGCCAGTTTCATGCTTATTTTCGAGCGGACAGGATGCCCACTCTACTCCTATTCATTCAAAGATTTAGCAACGCTGTTTAACTCGATGGTGCGTTACGGGGCGGACTATCGGAACACGGGTTACGAGGCGGAAAATGAGGGCAAGTCCGCCCCTAACACACCCTAAGCACTAAATTCTAAATTCTAAATTCTAAATTCTAAATTCTAAATTCTAAATTCTAAATTCTAGCTAATCAAAATTGCCATTTATATCTAACTTGTACCTCATTAAACACGTAGTCGTAACTCAATTCAACTGAGGAAGTTTGTCCCAAATCATAAACGGCATCGAAGGTTGGGTAAACCTGTAAATCAGCTAAACCGATGGATCTCCCGACATTACTGACTTGTTCTTCAACAGTAAATAAAATATGTTTGATAATTGGTCGAACAACATACTGAGTAATCACTAACTCAGCTATTTCTCGTTCATTGCTGTTAGCGATAGTTTCAAATTGGGTAATAAAACTGTTACCGAGCAGAGCGATAATTCCACTTTCACTGCGGGGAGGAGTACTGGTTAAGGTGACAATGGGAGAAAATAGAAACGCTTTGTCCTCACTATTAGCTATAGCTTCCCCATAAACACACTCAGAGAGCTGTTGGAATTGTTGACGAGACAAGATGGTTGTTTTTGAACCAAGTTTAGCTAGTCCCCTATCTTGTCCACTACTGGTAATTTGCTGATCAGCACAATAATCTTTCTCTCCTCCTAGGGCAAGGATTTTACTAGTTTGACCTTTGATGGCGAGGGTTACCTTTACTTGGTCGGGTCGAGAAGACTGCACGACATTCTCAAGGATTTCGTTATCAACCCGTCTTTGACGTAAGGCACCAGAAGGCTCAAAGGCTATGGTGATAAACTTAAGATCTAAATTGGGATTGAGTAATCCCTGTTCTGGTACAAATACAATGGTGTTATTGTGCCGCCTGTCTGAAACAAATTCGGTTTCTAATACATCAACTTCCCAACGTCGTAGCGTAATTGTTCCCAATCCTTGTAAGTTTTGGAGATTGCCATTGATAGGACCGTTGAGGGTTAAATCACCAGCTATTCGAATATCATATATGGGAAACTGTTGTACTCTTAACTCATTTACCAAATTTATCTGAAAATTCCTTAACCTAGGCACAAACAGATTATTTATTCTACTACGGACTACTGAGGGAGTCTGATTAGACGTATTCTTAACGGGTTTTTCGTCACTTGCTTGGGTCTTGGTTTCCTGTATCTTCGGTATAAAGGCTTGCCCATTTTCTAAGTTAATGTTTCCTCCAATAACTGGACGCAATGCTGAACCCGTAATCACGATATTACTTGCTACTCCCCCTTCATAGAGCCCTGCTAACTTTAGGTTATCTTTAGGAATTGTCAGGGTTAGGGGATTGGAGGAGTTTGTCGTATTTGACGCTATCCTATTTGACACTATCGGCAATTGCCCAGACAGGGAGAATCCAATCCCTGCTAGGTTACCCTCGATAGTTTTTTGACCTTCTCTATCTGGATAGTTTACTACTTCCAGGCGCTGCTGATCTAACTTAACCTTGCCTACAACATTGAGGGTAAAGTCATCTTCTAGGAGCTTAGTTTTGAGAGTGCCATTCTGGATATTAACCTCAGATGTTCCTGATAAGTCTTTAATTTTGATACCATCTGCTAACTCCAAACTTCCACTAACATCCAGGTCTATATCAGCGGTTCTATCCTCTCCATTCACCCATTCCACTTGTTTTTGAGTCACTACACCAAGGAGTGCCATTGCTGGAGTTGCCAGCTTGAGGTTGATATCTATGCGATCGCTATCTGGTTTGGGGGGAAAGGGGACTTTACCAGAGACTTGTAGATAATCTGGTTTGTTGGTGTCAAAGTCAAGACGAGAATCAACATAGTCGAAATTGACTTCAATATCATCGAGGGAGGTATTATTGACGGAGCCATCTACAACAGCGACTTGCCCATTGGTGACTTGGGGATTGGTGAGACTACCACCCAGCTCGCCTTTGGCATTCAAGTTACCTGCAATGTCAAAGGGAATAGTGACAAAATTGCTGGCTAAATTGCTAACGGTCTCTAGAGATAGATTCTGGAGGAGGAAGTTTCCTGAGTTGCTTTCTTGGCCAAGCTGTCCTTGAAATGCTAAGACTGTTTCCCCCAATTCCATTCGGGCTGGCTGCACAGTAATTACACCTTGGTCGTAACTGCCTTTACCAACCAATTGGTTGAGCACAATTACTTGATTGGGAGAATTAGCATACCACTGCCAATTGTTGCCTTCAACATTAAAATCGACTTTAGGATTAGTCAAGATTCCAGCAACAGCAATTTCTCCAGTATACTTACCTCGAATATCTAAATTAGTCAGGAGTGTAGTGGGATTAAACGGGTTAGCAACAGCGTCGTCTTGGGCATTTATTTTGGCAAACCGTCGTAGGAGAGTAGCTAGGGAGCCATGTATAATACTAGGGAATGGTCGTAATTGGTCAGCGTTGCCAAATTTCTTGTTACCAATTTTATCACTAGAGGAATTAGTAGTAGAGGAATTAGTAGTTTGGAATCCTTGAGCGATGTCGATAATATCAACACCTTTGACAATAGTCAGGATGTCTTCAATATAAGCTTCTGGAATAGTCAGCTTGCCATTTATTTGTTGAGACTTGAGATTAAATCGACCATTTTTGAATAAATATCGACTGTTGCCTAAGATTAAAGCAGCTGATGCGATCTGGGCAATATGATCTTGATAGGAGAAGTTAGCACTAACTTGTTTAGCGTTTATTTCTCCTATAGCAAGTTCCTTAATTTCGATAGTATTACGACCAGAGGTTTCTAGGGTGAAAAGATTCAGGTTAGCTTGCCCTGTTACCTCGCCTTCCAATCTACCGGGAATACCGTAGATCAAACCAGGGGTCAGATTAAGGATAGCTAGGGAAAAATTCTTGATCTGAGCCCTTAAGTTATCTGCCCGGCGTACTCCTGTGATCAGAATCGGGAATTGTGACCCTTGTCCCTGTTGGAGTGTAAAGGATGCAGGCAGATAGGGAGCAAGACATTGGTCTCCTCTAGTACAGGGTTGGAGGCGAGTTGCGATCGCATCTTTCTTTCCTCGTAAATCTATGGCTAATTCTTGTCCTGGCGCAACGGTTACTGGCCCAGCTAACACTGGCTCAAAGGTTAAGTCGTTAACCTTCAAATTCGATAGCTGTAGATTCCCGGTCATATTCAAATTCCCAGGTAGGAAAGGGGCTGAGAGTAAATTTTTCCCTTGGATGCGACCGTTCAAGTCAGCTTGACCCTTGACCTGAATTTGATACCCTGGGGAAATTTGCTCCAAAGGTAACCGACTCAATAGCAGGTTATAGGGCAATTTACTGAGATCAGAACCAACCTCTAGGTTTAGATCAGTTCCAATCTCCCATGGCATCTGACTAGGGTTAGTTTTGGTGAGATGGGACAGTAGGATTACTCCCTTAGCATTAAAGGAATGTTTTGGCAACTCTAGCGATAGGGTATTTGCTTTAATGGTAGCAATAGCACCAGGATTGAGCAGAGGATTGAGGTTTCCGGATAAATTCAGTTGACTGTTCAGCGGTCCTAGCTCTAGTTTTTGGTTACCCAGCTCCGGTAATAACTGACTAACCAGTAAGGAGGAATCAAGATTAGTGGTATTAATTGCCGCTTGCCATAGACCCTTGCTAAGGGTGCTATTTAGGTTAAGTTTCCCTTGGGCTAGTACTCCGTTAAGGTCTGCTTGTAGGTCAGTCTGATTCAGTAGAGTTGGGGGGTCTAGGGTGTTAAGTCGGCTCTTTAACTTGACTTTTCCCCCGATTTCTGTATCGATAGTTGGGAAGTTAGCTAAGGCCATTTGGGATGCGATTTCCCCTACATCCAGGCTGTTTGCGATCGCATCCGCAGTCAGCACCCCAGAGCTTAACTGACCGATAGCATTAACGTTACCACCACCTACACCTAGGTTTCCATCAAAGCTAGCCTGAATTGCCTTGAGTAGGTCAAGGTTAAATGATGAGCCGAAAGCCAGTAGAGACTCTAAAGAACTAGAAAGGTTAGCTTTACCTGACTTGAGAGCTATCGGTAGCGCTAGATTAGGAATACTATTACTCAAGCTAATTTGACCAGCTAATGCATTAACATCCAGATTCCCTGACTTTAACTGACCTTTGGCATTAACTTGACCATCAGCCACCCCTAAGTTTCCCTCAAAATTGGCGTTGATAGTATTGAGGCTATTCAAGTCCCGATTCAAGGCAGAGGCGAGCAGAGATGCCAGGCTTCCGGAAAGATTAAGCTGACCTGACCGTAGCGCTACTGGTATCGTTACATCTGGCACTAGGGGATTGAGCTGAATTTGACCAGCTAATGCATTAACATCCAGATTTCCTGAATTTAATTGACCTGTAGCGTTAACTTGACCATCAGCCACCCCTAAGTTTCCCTCAAAATTGGCTTTGATAGTATTTAGGCTGTTGAAGTCCCGATTCAAGGCAGAGGCAAGCAGAGATGCTATCGTTCCGGAAAGATTAAGCTGACCCGACCGTAGCGCTACTGGTATGGTTACATCTGGCACTAGGGGATTGAGCTGAATTTGACCAGCTAATGCATTAACATCCAGATTCCCTGAATTTAACTGACCTTTGGCATTAACTTGACCATCAGCGACCCCTAAGTTTCCCTCAAAATTGGCCTTGATAGTATTGAGGCTATTGAAGTCCCGATTCAAGCCAGAGGCGATAAGAGATGCTAGGGTTCCCGAAAGATTAAGCTGACCCGACCGTAGTGCTACTGGTATGGCCAAATTGGGAACTAGGGGATTGAGCTGAATTTGACCAGCTAATGCATTAACATCCAGATTCCCTGAATTTAGCTGACCTGTAGCATTAACCTTACCCCCACCCACCCCGAGCAACCCATTAAAATTGCCATCGATAGTATTCATCAGGCTATTGAGGTTGGGAGTTGAGCTAGAAGATAGCAGAGACTCCAGGGAAGCAGAAAGGTTGATTTTGCCAGAATCTAAACCAATCGGTAAACCCAACTTGGGCACTACCTTATTCAGTTTAATTTTAGAGGCTCTGGCGTCCAACTCCACCATGCCCCGATTTACCTGACCTGTAGCCTTCACCTTACCCCCTTCTACCCCCACCTGCATATCTCCTGTTGCCTCAATAGATTTAGGAGAAAAGGATTTGAAACTACCAGAGAGGTTGATTTTTCCTTGGGTTAACTGTCCCGACAGGGGTAAGAAGGGGTCTAGAGGCACAGCGTTAGCCACTACAGTAGCTTCCCACTTACTGGTTTTAAGGTTTCCTGTACCCGTAGCAGTGATTCTCCCTTTACCGACCTTGACCTGGGTGTTACGCAGTAAAATATTCTGATTGAGCAACAGGAGTTCTCCAGCACCAGAAACCCCGATATTCTTTGAAGATGAAGTGGATACCGCTGGTGCTTGCCAAATTAGACTCCCTTGGGGGTTTTGAGTGTTTCCTCTGATGGTAGCTTGGGCGTCGAGGTTGCCCAGGGTAATCTGAGATGGCAGCTTATAGGGAGATGCAATGGCATCCACCGGAAGGGCAGCGATAAAATCGAACGCTAGGGGCATTCCCTGAGGTTTAGTTCCCCCTTGCTGGTCACTAGCCAGTCTTACTTGACCACGCCCAGTAATTTTCCCACCTGCCTCAGGTTTTACTAAGAAATCCGTCAAGACCACTTGGGAAAAATTCCCAGCCAAGTCAGCCCGAATCTGAGCCAACTTAACCTTGTCGATGGTGGTCACTTTAGTATTCCGTAGTGTGCCAGTCACCTCTGGCTGGTTAATCGGACCGGTAATCGATAAGTCCGCTGCCATTTCCCCATCTACTGGCACTGGGGATTTCAGCGGAACAGTTTTCAGCAGTTTCGCCAAGCTAAAGGGCGTGACCTCAACATTCAGGTCAAACCCTTTTGTCCAACCGACTTGACCAGATACCAACGCTTCAATTGCTCCATAACTCCCCTGAGTTTTTTCCAAGCGCACCTGGTCTCCCTGGAAGCGCAGTCTAGCGTTAGCCTTCACCGGTGCCTTCAACGGGTTTACTTGCACCTGAATCCCTTTAAATTCAGCCTTACCCTTAACATCAGGGATTTCCTTAACCGAAGGCAGGGAAATATTCAGTTTGGCATCTAATTCACCAGATTGGAGATTAGCTGGGATATTGGGAATAACCGCTCTGATTAACGGCATCAGCTCCGCCAATGCCAAGTTTTGGACGTTGACCCTAGCTTGACTTTGCCCAGTTGTCAGCCATGTCTTGCCCTCCAGTTTGGTCTTACCCTCAGCAATAGCAGTTGTGATACTATACTTGAGACGCTTATTGTTGTTGGATAAGCCAGCAGTAGCATCAAGTTTGAGCTTGAATGGATTAGTCTGACCATAGGGTAAAAGGGCAATTTTACCATTCCACACCCGCACCTTAGCATCCAAATCAATCGGAGGAGAGAAGGAATTATCGAAATTCAAGTCTTTTAAGTTAATCCATTCCCCATTCGCTTCCTGTTGGGCATACACATCCACATTTACCAAGTTAATGGTCACAGGCAAAGAGCGTTTGACAAGTAAAGGCAAGGGATTAAAACCTACTTTGATCGCTTTGATAGCCACATGGTCAGGGTCAGTGGTGGTAGCTGGGATAGAGGATGGTCCCAACTCCAGGCTAGTCAGGTATAAGGCTTTCAGTTGTCCAACCCGTACATCTCGCTTGATGACATTACTCAGTTCAGTTTCAATCCAGCCAGGTAAGTTTTGGTATAGCCACATCCTGACCCCAAAATATCCCACCAGACCAATGGTCAGGGAGATCATGGCAAAGGTAATAGTAGAGGGACGTTTTCCCCATTGGAGTATACTGGCTACAGCACTCCGGCTTTGATTTGCCTCTGGTTCAGGGGGAGGATTTTGGGAAGACTTGGTCATATCCGAATATCAGGATGATTAGAGGATTTGCTGAAAATTATTCCAGATCGGCTGCAATATATTCCGGAAATTGACTGATACAGGGTCGCTAAAATTTTATGGAATTCCCCAAGCCAAAACCCCGTGTTTTTAAACCACCGGATATAGGCTCGTAGCGACTTTAGTCGCCGTGGAAAAATATCTTGAGGAATTCCGGAATCATCGTTAAAGCCAATATCGTCAAAGCCAATGTAGACTTAAATATAGAGTACAGGCTGCAAAACCGTTGGCTCAACCGGGAAAGAGACCCGCAATTTGATTGACCATAAAGTAGTAATGCTCGGAGGGTAGGGAAACTCCTCCTTAAAAACCCAACCGTCAATTAAAAGTTGGCGTGTGAACCTAGAAGAATCACCTTTGAGATAAAAACGGTGCGCTTGACCTTGGCGAATTAAATTCGCCAAGGTCAAGCGCACCGCAAAGTACGGTGGGGCACACCGGAACTTGAGGAAAAGGAAGGGAAACGGACTTTTAAGGCACTTCCAGGAAGTACTCCAACGCTTAAGGAGAACTGCCCTCTAGGTCTGTCGTGAATTGACTGGGGACTTGGTGTTTTCACGGGTTTTTGGTTAAGCATTGTCCTATTTTTGGCGGCGTCAAAGATTGGAACTCGGCGGTTTACGGCGGCTCGTTGATCTAAGAATCCCCGCGTCTAATGACCGGGGAGTGTCAAAGCAATCTTAATTTACTGGTGAAAATTCTGAAGATAGGGTGATCGGGTAATGGGGATAATTGGTAATGGGTTAATCTGGTTTTTGAGCTGTCAGCCCTGAAACGCTACTATAAATTTAAATACAGAAAGAGAAGACCATGGGCGAAGCGCTTAGTGCCTAGTAGTACCCTTAGGGATTAGTTTGACGTACTACTGATAGTTAGCTTCCTCGAAGTTCACTCTCGTCGAGTACACAACATCTTAAACTTGGGTAAATCGAATTCGTCGATACTGTCCGGTCACAAACAGCTCAATTTGAAAAAGTTTTTTGTAGGAGGATATGAATGACATCCTATGCAGCGTCTTCTGCTAGAGCAGAAATGAGTGAACTCCGACGACTAAAAACCTTACTACCACCAGAGCTACAAAGCTGGGTGATGGTGGAAGGGTCAACAGAAGTCAATCCCCCCTTGGTTCGTTGTGAAGAACTAGGTTCAGACGAGGTGGAAATTCAAATTGACCTAACTAAATGGGAGCAGCTCGCCCTTGACCAGCGTAACCTCCTGTTTTGGCATGAAGTTGCCCGGATTCAAAATGACACAATTCCTAAAGAAGGCTGGGAAATGGCAGCCCTAGCCATTGGTTTAGGGGGTGCTGTCGGGGAACTCTGGGTACAAGATGGCTTACTGCTGCTGTTAGATCGGAAGAGCGTCGTGTAAAAAAAAAAAAAAAAAGTGGAAGCATATATGATCAATCGCGGAAAGGTCAAAGTGCGATATAGAAC
>NZ_JAAHGN010001480.1:0-1322 GCF_010672485.1 Moorena sp. SIO2C4
TAGCAGAAGTCAAAAGTCAGAAGTCAGAAGTCAGAAGTCAAACTCTTGCGCTTACAAAGGGTGTGAGACTTTTGTCATGTCCTAACTGCCCTGGCGACTGCTCTATCTCTAATCGAAGGACTTTTCAAACACATTCTTAGAGGACAATTGGGCATCAAACATACTAGAAATAAAACATAAAACAAACATGAACGCAAACATTAGGCGTTTATATTGAAAGTTCTAGCAACCCTCAAAATAAAAATTAGAAAGCGGTAAATAATCTGCTCTGCTTTCTGTGCCCAGCATGATCATAAAGAAAGTCCTGCAGCAATAGGAAATATTTTATGAAATCAAACAAATTAGCCGTGAGATTACCACTTTGTTTTACTTTACTATTCCTAGGAATGAATCTCATCCACAGTTTGCCAACTCAGGCGATCGGATTCAGAAATACGCAGAATCCAAGACCGGAGAGAGCAAGGGGAGGAGCTTCCCGGGGTGAAGATATTTGTTTCTCTGATGCTAAAACCACCACTTCATCAGTCACACCGCTGATGCCAGCCACTAATTTGGGCTTAACGGTAGCAGAACGTCCAACTTTGCTGGTATATGTTCCTCAGACTTCAGCTCAAGAAGCTTTTTTAAGTTTCGAGGATGAACAGCGAAACCATCATTACCAGTCCTTTATACGTCTGCCTAATCAGCCAGGTGTAATGGCGGTTCAATTACCACCTGAGGCTCCACCACTAAAGGTCGGTAAGAATTACCAGTGGTCTTTGGTGATGATTTGTGGGGAGTATTTAGAACCAGATAGTCCTGAGGTAACTGGATGGATTCGTCGAGTTGAAGCCAATTCTACCTTGATGAATCAGCACACATTAAAAGCCTCACTGAAAAAAGCCTCATTGTTGGCTAAAGATGGGATTTGGGTCGATACTGTCGCTACCCTCGCTGATTTAAGGCGAGCTGAACCAAGAAATTCAGTCTATCGCTCCCATTGGGAAGAACTGTTACAATCAGTAGGACTAAATGCGATCGCTAACCAGCCGTTGCTCAATAAATAAACTATAAATCACTGAACATCAGGCCATCAACTCTTATCCTGCAATCCTTGCAAAGCAAGGATTTAACCCTATGGGGCTCAAGGGGTTAGTTAGCAGCTGATCTGTGATAAATCCAAAAAATCTCGCTTCTTAAACCCGTGGTTTTAAACCTATGCTTTATAAACATCTTTCTTAACATAAAAATTGACAAAAAGAGTCAAGTGTGCATAGAGAGGCGATCGCCCTAAATTGACAAAAAGAGTTAAGTGTGTATAAGAGTGCGATCGCTAATCTTCA
>NZ_JAAHGN010001481.1:0-1317 GCF_010672485.1 Moorena sp. SIO2C4
TAGCTATGGAAAGACTATTCCGATGCTAATATCGGTATGGTGGCGATTAGCGCTAATGATGCCGATAATTACCCGGATGATGCTCCCGATAAACTTAAGGAAATGGCTCAGGAGCTGGGATTCACTTTTCCCTTCTGTCATGATCAAAGTCAGGAAACCGCTCAGACCTATACAGCTGCTTGTACCCCAGATTTTTTTGTATTCGATGCTAACCAAGAGCTAGTTTACCGAGGTCAATTGGATGATAGTCGTCCTAGTAATGGGATACCAGTTACCGGTAAGGATTTACGAGCAGCTATTGATGCGGTGCTAGGGTCGCAACCAGTGAATTCTGAGCAAAAGCCTAGTATTGGTTGCAATATTAAGTGGAAACCGGGGAATGAACCGGCTTATTTTGGTGTTTGAGATGTTTCTGAATTGAGAATGAAGAATGAAGAATGAAGAATGTAGAATGTAGAATGTAGAATGTAGAATGTAGAATTAATAATTTATAAGAATGTAGAATGTAGAATGTAGAATGCAGAATTCAGGGTGTTGCTGAATCAAGGAATGAATAGAAGTAGAGTGGGCATCCTGCCCGCCCGAAAATATATTGAAACTGGCAAGATGCCAGTTCCACGCCTGATGCCCATTCCACAGGTGCGACCCAAGGCCGCGAGGGATTGCTCGCGGCCTTGGAGGCGCGCACCTACTCTTAAAATCATTCCATTATTAAGCAACGCCGAATGCCGAATTCTAAATTCTAAATTCTAAATTCTAAATTCTAAATTCTAAATTCTAAATTCTAAATTCTAAATTCTAAATTCTAAATTCTAAATTCTAAATTCTAAATTCTAAATTCTACATTCTACATTCTACATTCTAAATTCTACATTCTACCTATAGCATTTTCATTTGAGAGAACCAATATGTCCCTCAGCGAACTTTTACCCACGGTTAGTAAACTATCTCATCAAGATAAACTTCGACTCATCCACTTTCTTCTCCTTGCAGTTGCTAAAGAAGAAGGATGTAGCCTAGAATCTGTTGAAGATAGTGATTCTGAAAACGTGCTTCTGAATCAGTTGGCATCAACTGAAGCTGTGTTCTGGTCTCCTCAGGCAGATCACGAGGCAGTTCAAGCCTTGTCAGATCTTCTGGTAGCAGCACAGGAAGCAGCCAATGGTTGATGGTCAACGTTTTTCATTCACAGAGCGAACCGATAGCCTTGGGCGATCGAGCATCATGCCATATTTACCCTTGATTCTCAGTTTGGGGAACCGTTCTCTAGAAGTGATGGCATTGTTGGATACCGGTGCAAGTGTCAATGTTCTGCCA
>NZ_JAAHGN010001482.1:0-1314 GCF_010672485.1 Moorena sp. SIO2C4
TCTCACCGACTCTCCACGATCCAAAAAGCTCATCAAATCGTGGTTATGGACAAAGGGAAAGTGGTTGAGATTGGTACCCATGAGGAACTGCTTAACAAGGAAGGTTACTACTCTCGTTTGTACAAGATGCAGTTTGAGCACAATAGCAATGGAGAGGTTAAAAATGTGGTCAAAAAGGAGTTAGTCAAGACCTCCCATGAAGTGCGAACTCACCTGACCCCAATGATTGTTTGCTTGCAGTTAGTGGTTAATGACCTAGTGGATAGCCCTCAGGAACGTCATGAATTAACTGAAGAAGCCTATCACTCAGCAGTTCGTCTGCTTAAAACCTTGGAGTATTTAGAAGAAAGCTCAACTATAAAATCAACAGCCTGATTTGTGATCCCTTTTCTCGTAAGCATTCAGCCATCAGCGGTCAGCCGTCAGCCCTGAGCGATTACCGTAGCGTGAGCCTTGGCCCAAAGCTAATAGCTAATCGCTGATAGCTGATAGCTGATAGCTCTTTTTCTTATCCTGAACTGACCTTAGTTATAAGGGTTTGAGCTTGCTATTAAATGAATCTAGGGTTAATTGGGGACTGTATCTTCCCTAAGCTCATTGGCATCAAAGCCTTATATACTAAGCTTTTTAGGGCTCATGTCACCTAGTCAGCTTCCGGCTTATAACCAACAGCAATAAAGCTGAAACCACTATCTTGAGGATGATCGGGTGTTGAAGTTTGGCATACGAAGCGATTACGTTCAATTTCAACGACTGAAATAGACATTTGATAACTTATCCAAGAATACCCATAAATTGTACAGGTTACTCCAGGACATTCTGCAAATGCCTGATCAAAATTTATAATGTAAACTCCTCCTCGCTTTTTATCAACTGTGAAGCCTGGATTTTTTGGATCTTTACAAGATATAATCTTGCCGTTTTTATCAACAAGACCGAAGATATGCTCGTCATGCTCACCATCAGATGTAACCATTGTTACTACTAACTCCTGTTAGATTGACTGTTTACAAAGGGTTGTAGGAAAAAAGAATTGATTACATTCTTTAGTTTCACTACACATACTAGATTAGTATTCTCCACAGTTTTTAATCTCATAAAACTCATGTAAAAACTCATGTAAAAACTCATGTAAAAACTCATGTAAAAACTCAGATAGCAATTCTACGACTGGTGAGGTACAAATTTCTGAGGTGCGACCCGTGGCGAATTTAATTCGCCTACGGAAAGCGCACCTAAGTTTTTAGGGAGCAGGGAGCAGGGAGCAGGGAGCAGGGAGCAGGGAGCAGGGAGCAGGGAGCAGTGAGCATGGAA
>NZ_JAAHGN010001483.1:0-1313 GCF_010672485.1 Moorena sp. SIO2C4
TAACCAGTTTTTAGGAGCTACTCAAAACTGGGGATTTGGGTCAGCTTTGAGTATGATGTTAATTTTGGTGGTGAGTATAGCGATCGCACTTTTGATTAAGTATGGTGATCCAAAAGCACAGCCCTAGCACTATAGTAAAGGGAGTAGGGAGTAGGGAGTAGGGAGTAGGGAGTAGGGAGTAGGGAGTAGGGAGTAGGGAGTAGGGAGTAGGGAGTAGGGAGTAGGGAGTAGAGAAATTCGGATCAACAATTCTCACAATTCCTACAGGGATCCCTATCAAAAGAAAATGTTTGCATTCATAAAAATGGAAAATTTTAACTATAAACTTAAAATTAATTAACAAGTAACAAGTAACAAGTAACAAGTAACAATTGACGAATAACAATTGACGAATAACAATTGACGAATAACAATTGACGAATAACTAATGACTAATGAACAACTATACCATCAGCAGGAGGAGCTTACCCTAGACATGGTAAACTCTCAACCAAAACTCCGGGTTTCTTGGCAAGGTATTTTCTCCCTGGTGATGTTCTTTTATATGTACCTACCCCTGCTGGTACTGACGTTTTATAGCTTCAATGACTCTAAATACAGCGCCCAGTGGCAGGGATTCACGTTTAAGTGGTACCTAAAACTATGGGAGGACGAGAGTGTAAAGACCGCACTATTCAATAGTCTCACGGTAGCGCTAGTGGCAGTAGGGATTTCTGCGGTATTGGGTACCATGATGGCAGTCGGTTTAGCCCGTTACCACTTTCCAGGGAAACGCTTGTATCGAGGGATATCCTACTTACCCCTGATTATCCCAGATATTGCGATCGCAGTGGCAACTCTCATCTTTTTGGCAGTTATGGCTATTCCTCTGAGTCTGTGGACTATCATAGCAGCTCATATAGTTTTCTGTTTGGCTTATATTGCCATTGTTGTTTCCTCCCGTATCACCCAGCTTGACCCTCACCTAGAAGAAGCAGCCCTCGATTTAGGAGCAACGCCTCTACAAGCTTTTATAAAAATCTTACTACCGGAATTGATGCCAGGGATTATTGCTGGTTGTTTATTGTCTTTTGTCCTAAGTATGGATGATTTTCTGATTTCTAGTTTTACCGCTGGGACTGGTGCAACTACCCTACCCATGGAAATCTTTAGCCGCATCCGCACTGGTGTTAAACCAGATATAAATGCTCTTAGTGTTTTGCTAATCCTGGTATCAGGTGCAGTTGCTTTTATCGCTGAATGGCTCCGTTATCGGAGTGTGGAAAATCGGCAATAATCGGGAATCGGGAATCGGAACCCACCCCTAACCCCTC
>NZ_JAAHGN010001484.1:0-1311 GCF_010672485.1 Moorena sp. SIO2C4
TCTCTCGCTAGCTTATCTTGGTGGCATCGGCGGGATTTACCCAACTGGCTGCCCTGGATATCCACATTTGCTCTAGGGCTAATTATTTTCCAAGGAGTCCTGGGCGGACTGACGGTTACAGAACTGCTCCGGTTTGATATCGTCACTGCTCATCTAGGAACAGCACTGCTATTTTTCTCAACTCTAATCGTAATTGGTACACTGCTGACCCCCTATCAAGGAACAGGTTCAGTTGGGAAGTTACCTTGGCTGAGCTTAACCGCAGTGATTTTTGTTTATCTACAAAGTCTATTAGGTGGACTAGTCGCTTCCCGCTGGGCAGTGCATCAGTGTTTTGGCGCATCTGAGCTGTGTACCGTGATGAATAGCCATATTGCTGGTGTGGTGCCAGCCACCGTAGCAACTGTCGCCGTTGTGGTGATAGCATCCCGGACACCAGCTCTACATCCAGTACTGCGACAGTTAGCTAATCTCGCTGCTAGCTTGGTAGTTTTACAGATACTCCTCGGTGTTGCTACCTTCCGGTTAAGGCTACAAGTTGAACTACTAACTATCTGCCATCAAGCAGTGGGAGCAGCATTATTAGGAGTACTGGTAGGGTTTACAGTCTTCGCCTTACGTGACCGAACAAGTGTGGAGTGTCAAAGTCAGTAGAAGCAAAGCGAGAAGGAATGAAATATGAAGGATTAAGTATGAAGGATTAAGTGTTTTATTGGTCTATCCTACGGGAAACCTAAGGGCAAATATCCTTCATACTTGAGACTTTTTAGCGAAGGAATTGGTCAACAATCCCGACTGGGATTCCAACCCACCGATCAATCGACGGGCAAGAGATCCTGTAGTTGACCAGACTAAGCCAGTTCGACTGGCTACGTTAGATAGGCTATCGCACCCTAGGGTGCTTGCCAGCTCTAGGCTCTGAGGTTTCAGATTAAACATCTGTAGAGGGATTAAGGAAGTGTCTGAAACAGGACAAACCTATCTAACCTTGTCGAGGCAAAAGTAACACGCAAGTAGAAGAGACGAAACCATGTCTACAAACTACGTTCTAGTTTTAGATACCAACCGAAAACCGCTCAACCCTTGCAAACCTGGGATGGCTCGTAGCCTACTTAAAGCAGGCAAGGCAGCGGTATTTAAGCAGTATCCATTCACCATTATCCTCAACAAAGCAGTTGATGATGCCCCCAAACCAGTCCAACTCAAAATCGACCCAGGCTCAAAAGTAACTGGGCTTGCTCTGGTGTTGGATTTTTGTGCCTTCGATTGTTATTGCCCTAAGTTTAATTGTCTTTTCCAAACCAGTGCTGA
>NZ_JAAHGN010001485.1:0-1306 GCF_010672485.1 Moorena sp. SIO2C4
CTAGCTTTGGACTGCTACTGGGGCTATCCCCAACGTCTGACCCGGTGGAAATAAGTCCTAACCTCCTGGTAGTACAGCTAATGACTACAGTACTACTGGAACGCAGCTGGGAAGATGTTAAAAAGCTAGAGGAGCAATATTTGCGATCGCCTACCCTAAAAAATGTCTATGGTCAAGAACTGGGCATCTTACCGGGGATGGATCATGCTTTAGCCCTCAACGCCCTTCGGGAGTACTACCAAAGCGGTCAGTATGACGCGATCATCTACGATGGCACCTGCTCTCAAGCTACCCTGAGAATGTTGGGAATGCCAGAAATTATCAGTTGGTATAGTCGTAGATTTCGCCAAGTCATGGCAGATTCTGACCTGGGCAAAGCCCTTTCCCCCTTTATCCAACCAGTCACTAGCGCCATCCTAAATGTGTCATGGACGAGTGACGACTTGGCTGGTGAATCAAGTAATAAGGCCAACAATATGTTGGAGGATGGAAAAAATGCGATCGCAAATCCCAATCGGGTCGCATCCTATCTGGTCACTACCGATGACCCCCTAGCCATGGCCACAGCCAAGTATCTGTGGGGTAGTGCCCAACAAGTGGGTGTTACTGTCGGTGGTGTGCTGGTCAACCAAACCACGGTAACCCCAGCAATAGAATCGGAATTTGCCCCTCTAGTCGTTAATGCTCTTCCCACTTCCCCACCAGGGGAAGATTGGCAATCCCTGATCGATGCCCTGCCAGATTTTAAACAGGCATCCCAGGCACCCAGACCCATGACTATCGACATTCCTGGTCGCAACGTTCGTTTATTCTTACCAGGTTTTAACAAAAAGCAGGTGAAACTGACCCAATACGGTCCAGAAGTCACCGTTGAAGCCGGGGATCAACGGCATAATATCCTGCTTCCCCCACAACTTAGTGGTCAATCCGTGAAAGGGGCTAAGTTTCAAGATGGCTATTTGATAATTTCATTCTAGGTAGTAGCTATGGCTGAAGAAAATCTAACTGAACAAAGTGCCAAAACCCGTCAGCTACTGGGTATGAAAGGCGCAGCTCCTGGTGAAAGCAACCTATGGAAGATTCGCCTGCAGTTGATGAAGCCAATTACCTGGATACCCCTGATGTGGGGGGTAGTGTGTGGTGCTGCTTCCTCCGGTGGCTACAGTTGGACACTCGAAGACCTTCTGATGGCCGCCGCCTGTATGTTGCTTTCTGGTCCGTTGATGGCAGGGTATACCCAAACCTTGAATGATTTCTATGACCGCGAAATCGACGCCATTAATGAACCATACCGGAAGAGACAACG
>NZ_JAAHGN010001486.1:0-1303 GCF_010672485.1 Moorena sp. SIO2C4
TCACTGCTAAACCGCAAAAGACCGATTATCACCAGAGGGTCTTTCCCGATCCAGCAGCTACCACCAAAACCCAGGACACCACTACCAGCCCCACCACCGCGACCTAACTTCACATTCGATACAGAGTCTTTGAATCCAGGTTCCTTCCAGACAGGTTCCTTGCCAGTATTTGGGAATTCTACCAACCAGATTCCTGACCGATCAGAGTTTCCTAACCAACAGCCACCAGTATCCGTTACTCCACCTCCTCCGCCACCACAATTTTCGATCACCCCTCCTCCTTCTGAGCCTACTAAACCAGCACCCCCTAGTGCTGTTGCGATCGCACGACAACGTCAGAACAATTTAGTAGCTCAAGTGCGGATGCGGCGGAAGCAACTGAAAAAAGATGTAAGCAATACCAGTGATGAGGAAGCTAGGAAAAACCTGGTAGAATGGATGGCTTTGGTAAAGGATACCTTACCCAAAAAGGAAGTCATACCAGCAGCAATTACAGTGAGTGGTACTTATCCCAAAGACGCTTGTATTAAGAAACTAGAAGGCACAACAGTCTTCGGAATTTTAGTAGGTGCTAATGGTGAAGTGACTAATGCACAGCTGATTCAGAGTGCAGGGTACGGCATTTTAAATCAGCAGGCACTGGAAGATATTCAGTTCCGAAAGTTTAACAACAAAACTGGTGCAACAAAACCCTACCAGGTCAAGGTAGCCTTTGACTATGATCAAGGCAACTGTCCTAGTCTATCGGTTTTCCAAGAAACTGCTAACCAGCCAGTTCCAGCAAAGCCAAATACTGTTAGTGGGGAAAACGCTGCTGTCAACAATCCAGTAATAGTAGTTCCTAAGCCAGAAACCCCTAGCAATAACTCTGCTAATAATAACTCTACCGATAACAATACCGATAACAATAGGACAGTATCAGTTCCAGTAAAACCGAATACTGCTACAAATACTGCTAGGGAAAATTCGAGCACTAAACCCAGAACAATATCAGTGCCAGTGCGGGACAATACCTCTAGTCAAGACTCGACTCCTAAACCCAGGAGAGTTTCAGTACCAGTGCGGGACAATACCTCTACTCAGGAAAATACTCCTAAACCCAGGAGAGTGTCAGTACCAGTGCGGGACAATACCTCTACTCAGGAAAATACTCCTAAACCCAGAAGAGTGTCAGTACCAGTACGGGACAATACCTCTACTCAGGAAAATACTCCTAAACCTAGAGTAGTGCCTGTACAGTAAAATACTCCTAGTCAGGAAAATACTCCTAAACCCAGGAGGGTGTTAGTACCAGTGCGGGACA
>NZ_JAAHGN010001487.1:0-1300 GCF_010672485.1 Moorena sp. SIO2C4
TTTAGCTTCTGACAAAATTCATCCCACGTCTCAAAGCGTAGCGTGAGCGTGGTCAGAAGTTACCGCAAGAATAGTGGAGCCTTTATAGTTGGCAGTCTGTGAGTTAAGGGTTAAATCTTTTTGTAGTAAGGCTCCACTATTCTAAGGTTTCATCTCCGGGATGAATTTTGTGCAGGGTCTTTGTTGCTCATCTCAGGAGTGTCTTGGTTTTCAATGTACTTTTTAAGAGTAGAAATAGTAACGCCACCACAACTAGCAATAAAGTAAGAACTATTCCACTTGTGCAGGTTTTTTGTAGTAGATTCTGGCTAGTTGTTCACTAAATTCTACTCTTATTTTTCGGCTTGAGACACTCTTCAATGAGTTAACCAGTTTACTCAGGTGAATGTCAGGGTGATACTGGAACAGCAGGTGAACATGGTCTTTTTCCCCATCAAGGCTAACAAGCGATCATTCTTGTTGTTCAAGTAAGTTTTCAAAAATTTCATGTAAACGGCTAATCATCTCACCAGTAAAGACTTGGCGACGATACTTGGTCGTCTTGACGAGATGAGCTTTAAGGTCACAGACAGACCGACCCTTAGATAAAAAGTCATTATTCATAAAAATCCTGCTGTTGTCTACTATAATCAGTGTAGCTTAAAAGTTAACACCAATGAAATACACGTATCAATATCGACTATATCCAGAGACTCAACAAACACTCACACTGAACGAGTGGCTGCGAGTTGTTGGTCGATATTGGTATAACCGGATGTTGGGTGAGCGTTTTGATTGGTGGGATAAAAATAGATGTCCGGTCAATGCCTGTCCATTAATCTTTTACCTTCCGGAGCTTAAAGATCAGCCCAATTTCTACAGCCAGAAAAAGCAACTTCCAGTTATCAAGAAAGACTTGGTTAAGATTGGATGGTCTGGAGAGTTGATAGACTTTACTGAGGTGTATTCAACTGTTTTGCAAGATGTCTGTACAAGAGTAAAAAACGCTTTTAACAGGTTTATAGCAGGGGACAAAAATGGTAAACGCAGTGGCAAGCCTCGATTTAAGAATGTTGCCAGATATCGGACGTTAAACTTTCCAAATGCTGATAATTCTTGGTTAAAGTTCTGTACTGTTAACGGAAAATGGTTGTTTGTTCAAGTTCCTAAAATTGGTTTGATTAAGCTGAGAAGACACAGACCGTTACCTGATAGTGCAAACTTAAAACAGCTATCAATTACAAGGAAAGCTGACGGATGGTACTGCAACCTGAGCCTAGAGGATAAGTCAGTGCCGGAGTTCAACCCTGATGACATTATT
>NZ_JAAHGN010001488.1:0-1300 GCF_010672485.1 Moorena sp. SIO2C4
TGGGGAGCGGGATGATGCTCCCATGCTCTACATTGGTGAAGAAGTTGGGATTTGTACCCAAGAGGATGCTGCCAACTTCTGTAACCCAGATGAGCTGGTAGAAATTGATATTGCGGTTGACCCCTGTGAAGGCACCAACCTAGTGGCCTATGGCCAAAACGGTTCCATGGCAGTGCTAGCTATTTCCGAGAAGGGCGGTCTATTTGCTGCTCCTGACTTCTACATGAAGAAGCTGGCAGCACCACCCCAAGCCAAGAATCATGTAGATATCAACAAGTCCGCAACGGAAAATCTGCAAATCCTCTCCGATTGTCTAGAGCGCTCCATTGATGAACTGGTGGTAGTTGTGATGGACCGTTCCCGTCACAAGGACTTGATCAACGAAATCCGGGGAGCTGGTGCTCGGGTGCGACTGATTAGTGACGGTGATGTTTCCGCCGCCATCTCCTGTGCCTTTTCTGGTACCAATATCCATGCCTTGATGGGCATCGGTGCTGCCCCAGAAGGGGTAATCTCAGCAGCAGCAATGCGTGCCTTAGGGGGACACTTCCAAGGTCAGCTGATCTACGATCCCGCCATCGTGAAAACTGGTCTGATTGGGGAAAGCAAAGAAAGCAACATTGAACGGCTCGCAAGCATGAAGATTACCGATCCCGATAAGGTTTACAATGCTGAAGAACTAGCCTCTGGTGAAACCGTACTGTTTGCTGCTTGTGGTATCACCCCAGGAACCCTGATGGAAGGGGTTCGGTTCTTCCAAGGTGGAGCACGGACTCAAAGCCTAGTTATTTCAAGTCAGTCCAAGACCGCTCGGTTTGTGGACACCGTTCATATGTTTGAACAGCCCAAGTATATCCAATTGAGCTAACTCTTAGGAAGAGGGTTTTAACCCTGTAGGTAAGCATTCAGCTGTCAGCCGTCAGCGAACAGCCGTCAGCTGAATGCTTACCCCTGTTGCGGTTAGGGCGTCTCTTCTTGCCTCGGAGATCCCCCGTTGGTCCCCCTTAAAAAAGGGGGACTTTGAGTATGGCTCCCCCCTTTTTTAAGGGGGGCTGGGGGGGATCATAATCTTGCAGAAAACTTTGAAAACACGCCCTAGCAACAGTAGTTCAAACTTGAAGGAAGGTGAAAAACCTAGTTTAACCCTTCCTTCAAGTTCGTTTTAGGAAGGATTTGTAGAAAACATTTGTACCAACAAACCGATAAAGAATTACTAAGATAACGGTTTTAATCCTAATAAAGTACACAATATTTTTTCCCTACTCCCGTCTTGATGCAGTCGCTCATGGGGGAAACCACG
>NZ_JAAHGN010001489.1:0-1295 GCF_010672485.1 Moorena sp. SIO2C4
TGAAGTCAGAAGTCAGAAGTCAAACTCTTGCGCTTACTTAGGTTTGAGACTTTTGTCATTTCCTAACTGCCCTGGCGACTGCTATATTAAGGGTAATTGTAATAACATGAGATAGCGTTTATCATAGCTATGAGGTACACTTTCCCTTTTTTACCTCTTGCCTTTTGCCTCTTGCCTTTTGCCTTTTGCCTCTTGCCTCTTGCCTTTTGCCTCTTGCCTCTTATCTGCTCCCTATTCCCTATTCCCTATTCCCTATTCCCTGCTCCCGATTCCCGATTCCCGATTCCCGATTCCCGTTCCCCTCCTGGGAGGGGTTAGGGGTGGGTGCCTCTTGCCTTTTGCCTTTTGCCTCTTGCCTTCCCCTCCTGGGAGGGGTTAGGGGTGGGTGCCTCTTGCCTTTTGCCTCTTGCCTCTTATCTGCTCCCTATTCCCTATTCCCTATTCCCTATTCCCTGCTCCCTGCTCCCGATTCCCGATTCCCGATTCCCGATTCCCTAAAACCCAAGAATAATTTATATTTCACCCAAATAATCATTATATGCTAAAAAACCCTTTCAAATTAGAAAAGCTGAAGATTCTTGTTTATAAAGATGAAGACCGGACTCAGAAAGACGGCACCTTTGAAGTCATGTTTAATCCGGAATCCTATTCTTTACAATACGGGAATGTTTATCAAAAAAAACAGGGAATTAATACCAGTAGTAGATCGGCAAAATATACTCTCACCAAACCAGAAGAATTGTCCCTCAAGTTAATTTTAGATGACACAGGGGTAGCAGATTATGGAGGTTTTGGATTTGCCGGAGCTTCATTAGTTGGCAATCTTTTAGGGACGAGAGATGTTGACAAGCAAGTCAAAAAGTTTCTTAAATTAACATTTGAGATGGATGGCAAAATCCATGAGCCTAAATTTCTCAAAATTGAATGGGGAAACTTAACTTTTGATTGCCGTCTCCAATCTGTTAATGTTAAGTATACACTTTTCAACCGTAGCGGACAACCGATAAGAGCTGAATTAGATACAGTTTTTATCGAGGATATAAAAGATTCCAAGCGAATTAAACTAGAAAAGAAAAGCTCACCCGATCTTACCCATACTAGAACTATAAAAGCTGGAGATAAGTTGCCTGTGATGGCTCAAGAGGTATATGGTGTGTGAAGGCTTAACTGGACTGTGGTCGTTGAATATGAATAACGGTTCGTTTTCTGCTCTGTAATTATGTCTAATGTTCAAGTAATTATTTATGCAGATGTAAGGGTCAAATGCGCGTGTACTTGCGCCTCTCTCCTGGGAC
>NZ_JAAHGN010000149.1:0-10286 GCF_010672485.1 Moorena sp. SIO2C4
TCAACCGGAGGTTAAAGAAACCTACTGTGTAAGTTTAATTGGTAAAGGTTACCCAGCTCCACGGGGTAAATTTCGCTGGTGTACTGAACGTTTGAAAATTAAACCCTCTAACCGTTTTATTCGGAATGTTATCCGATCTAGTGGAGAGGCTATTGTTGTTTTAGGCACTCGCAAAGCTGAAAGCCAACAACGGGCAAGACGGATGAAAAAAATGGAAGCTAAACGAGTACGTGCTCGTCTAACTCCTAATATGAATTTACCAAACTCCTTGGTTTATAGCCCCATTGAAGATTGGCAAAATGATGAGGTTTGGCTCTATCTCATGCAATGGCAAAACCCCTGGGAATACAGCAATAAAGACTTATTTGCTATGTATCGAGGGGCTAGTGCTGATAACGAATGTCCATTAGTTGTGGATACCTCTACTCCTAGTTGTGGTAGCTCTCGTTTTGGTTGCTGGGTTTGTACACTGGTGAGTCAGGATAAATCCCTGACAGCAATGATTGATAATGACGAAGAAAAGGAATGGCTGGAACCTCTACTGGATTTGCGCAAGGAGTTGGAGCCTGGAGAAAACCGTGAGCGACGAGATTTTAGACGTAGCAATGGTAATGTCCAACTGTATGAACGGAATTTAGATGGACAAATATCTGTTGAGCCGATTCCTGGTCCTTATACCAAAGAAGCACGGGAGTATTGGCTGAGGAGATTGCTTACTGTTGAAACTGACGTTCGTCAGAATTGTCCAGAAAATATGGGGGACATCACGTTGATTAGTAAAGAGGAACTTAGTGAGATTCGTCGCATCTGGCTAGAAGAAAAACACGAATTTGATGATAGTTTGCCCCGCATCTATGAAGAAGTTACTGGCGAACCCTTCAAAGACATCCGTCCTGGCGCTGAAAATCGTTTGCTTGGTGGTGATGAGTGGCAGGTCTTAGAAGAAATCTGTGACAATGATGCTATGCATCTCGAACTAATGGCAAAACTGCTAGACACAGAACGCCAGTATGTGACTAGGTCTCGTCGTATTGGGATCTATGAGGCTTTGGAGCGGTGCTTTGACACTAGTTCTCGGTCTAAAGAAGATGCGATCGCTAATGCTCACTTGAAACGAGATTTAAAAACAGCTGCTGATGAAGGGGATGTTGACACTGTCAAGCAGCTGGCTTGGGCAAATTTGAAATTTCCAGTCCAGAATTCGTAATCATTCAAACTAGAGTAACTTATGATACAGGCTTTGGATAGCTCCAATCAGATATTAAATTTTTGGTTTGGTAAGCCGGATGAACCCGAATATGGCAAATCCCGAAAAGTCTGGTTTACTAAGAATCCAGATTTTGACCAAGAAATGCGATCGCGTTTCCTCGACATCTATCAACAAGCGGTGGCTGGGGAGTTAGATAACTGGCAAACATCACCCTATAGCTGCCTAGCGCTAATTATCCTATTCGATCAGTTTCCTCGTAATATGTTTCGGGGTCAACCCCAAGCTTTTGCCACTGACTCCAAAGCCTTGTCTACTGCCCAGTATGCTGTTGATCGAGGCTTTGACAAAGAACTCTTACCAGTTCAGCGGTGGTTTATCTACTTACCCTTTGAGCATAGCGAAAATCTCGAACATCAGCGCTACTGTGTTGAATTATTCTCGACTCTTAAGGATGATCCCGATAGTGCCAGTACAATTAATTATGCCTATCGTCATCTAGAAGTGATTGAACGTTTTGGTCGCTTTCCCCATCGTAATAAAATCCTTGGTCGGATTAATACTCCAGAAGAGGAGGAATTTATAAAGCTGCCCGGTTCATCATTTTAGGGTTAATTATCGAACGTTAACTCTGAACGGTTTCACTTTCGACGATTAACAGCAAATATAGCGTTTCTCATAGTTATGAGGTACACAGGATTTTTTCTATGTTCCCTATTACCTAATCTCTATAATTCCAAAGGTACCTCACCTATTGAAAAAATGCTATAAAGGCCAATAAACAGTTATTATTTTGTGGTTCTCGATCTATGTATAAACTTTGTAATCAACTTCGTACTTGAGAAACTGGTGATTTTCCTTGAACTTGTCCTAGAAAACTTTGGACCCTATCTCGGGCGTCAGGTAATCAATCTCTGTCCAAAAAGGGATGATAACTCTCGACCTATTATTCTAGTCGGTGGTATGAATGGTGGTGGCAAAACCACTATGATGGATGCGATTCGTCTGGCTTTATATGGACACCGCGCTCAATGTTCCACCCGTGGCAATTTGAGTTATAGCGACTTTCTAACTCAGTCAGTCAATCGCAATGCCTTACCTATTGACAACACCCGAGTGGAATTAGTTTTTGAACATATCGAGAACGACCAGCCCATGGAGTATCGGATTGTACGCACTTGGACAAAAAAACCGAAAGATGGTAAGGATAACTTAGGCATTTTAGAGGGAGACTGGCTGGATTCTGCCCTAACCAATACTTGGGACGAGTACATTGAAAATCTCTTGCCCTTAGGAATATCAAACCTATTTCTTTTTGATGGGGAACAGGTTAAAGAACTAGCAGAAGTGGAAGCACCACCCCCGGTTGTTGTGGAAGCGATTCGATCATTACTTGGTCTAGAACTTGCTGACCGCTTAGCCATTGACCTTGATATTTTAGTGACGCGCAAACGTAAATCTATGGCGAATCAACAGCAACTGTCTAATTTAGAAGATATCGAAAAAAAGCTCTCCTCTCAACAATCAGACTATGAACTAGCTAAACAAGAGTTAGCGATTACTCAAGAGCAGCTAGAACAAACCAGAGAAAAACAGCAACAAGCGTTTGATAAATTTGTCTGTGATGGTGGCAAAATTGCAGCCCAACGGAACCAACTAGAGAGTCAACTCCATAACTACAATACTAAAGCTGAACAAATTCGTGAACAGATGAGGGAATTAGCAGCTGGTATTTTGCCTCTATCGTTAATTGAACCCCTACTTACCCAAGCCCAAGCTCAAGCAGAAAAAGAATCGCTAGCATCACAGGCAAAACTAGCTAGAGATATTTTACAACACCGTGATCAACGTCTGATAGATTTATTGACTGCTCTGAAGTTGCCTGCTAAAAAATTTGATAAAATTAAAGCGTTCTTGGAAAAAGAAAATCAACAAATAGAGCAAGAGGCTGGGGAGGGTAAAGACGCTTGGTTAGGAGCTGAGGAAGAAATGTTTCATTCCCTAACTAATCTCTTGACTTACTACCAACCAACTCAAAAGCAATTAGCTGAAGAGCAATTAGTTAAGCGCCAAAATCTGGAAGCAGATATTAATGCCACTAAAAGACAACTAGCAACAGCTGCTCCTCCGGAATCCTATCAAGAACTCGAAGATGCACTAAAACAGGCACAAACGGAATTGGCTCAAGCTCAAGCAGCTTACGAAATCGCCAAACGCCGCTGCGATAAATTAGGATATGCGATCGCACAAACCAAAAAAGACTTAGCCAGGTATGGTGAAGAAACCATTGACCGCAAAAATGATCAGCATATGCTTACAGCATCTGCTAAAGTCCAACAGAGCCTTAAGGTTTTCCGGGAACAGTTAACTCTCAGAAAACTGAATAAATTAGAACATGAGGTAACCGAATGCTTCCTCTATCTCCTCCATAAATCTGACCTAGTCCATCGAGTTGCCATCGACACCAACAGCTTCAGCCTATCCCTGTACGACCTACAAGGAAAACTTGTACCGAAACATCGTCTATCGGCTGGGGAAAAGCAATTATTAGCGATCGCATTATTGTGGGGACTCGCCCGTGTTTCTGGACGTAATCTACCCGTAGCCATTGATACCCCCCTCGGACGATTGGATTCGTCCCATCGCAGCAACCTAGTGGAACGTTACTTCCCCGCCGCCTCCCATCAGGTGATTCTGCTGTCTACAGATACCGAAATTGGTAAGGTCGAAGCTAAACAATTACGAGACGCTGATGCGATCGCACAACAGTATTTGCTAAATTATGACCCAGCCAAACATTGGACAACCGTGGAATCGGGTTACTTCTACTCAGAACAGGTCACGGCATGACCATAAATGTTGTTGACTTTGCATGCAATTTGTCTTGGAGTGCTTCTGGGACAGGGTCTAACGTAATCCTGTATTCTCCTTCTTGCTCCAAGGTGATGCTAGGACCTGGTTGATAGGGCTGACTAGGATCCGCAGTAGGATCCAAACCCACCCTCGGATAGTTACAAGAATCGTCTTCCCCTGGTATGGGATCACAAGGGTAATAGACAACTGGACTTTGCACATCGACCATGAGTTGTTTTTGGCTACCATCTGGTAGGTAGACAGTCATTCTCAACGGAATCGGCTCTAAGATATTGACAGGCTCGCCAACAGCTTTAAAAGCGAATTGGACAGTTTCCCCAGCAGTAATTGGTTGGTCTGTATTTGGGACTAGCTGGATGGTAAGAGGTTTTGACAGTAACTGTGGTTCTTCAACTAACTCTTTTGTATTATTATAGCAGCCAGCAGTAATCAATAACGGGCTAATCAATAGGGCAATGGCGAAGACAGTTTTACGAATGTACATGGAGGTAAATCCCATCGGTATTTGCTATCAAAGACGCCAAGTTGCCCTAAAAAGTTCTAGTGACTGCTGAGTACTGATAGCTGAATCTTGATATTCAGATGGCTATAGTTGTACATCCATTAAGGTTGCCAAAATATCACCACTTTGGGCAAATACCAAGGTATTATTTCCGGAAACAGTAAAACTGAGTTCATTATTTTGGAAGACATCTTGACCTGATTGGAAGCCATGAATAGTAACTGCTCCCTCACCCTCTAACAGCAAAAACTCGTCAATACCACTGCCAGCGAAAACAGTATCATTCCCGATGCCAGCACTAATAAAATTATTGCCAACTCCGGCAAAAATTAAATCATCACCGAAGCCAGTCGTAATTTGGTCATTACCACTGCCAGCGTAGATCGTATTGTTACCGGATTGAGCATCGATCAGGTTATCTCCCTCTCCTGCGAAGATAACATTATCACCAAATTTAGTAGTAATTGTGTCATCCCCAGTGCCCATGTAGATGATATTGTCACCAAAGAGAGTAGTGATAACGTTATCCCCCTCACCAGCAAAGATTTCATTATCCCCCCTTTCCGTAAAAATTGTGTCATCCCCAGCACCAACAAAAATCTGATTGTTGTCACTTTTAACCAGGCTGATTTGGTTATTCCCCTCCCCTGCAAAGATTAAATTCTCATTACTTTCAAAGACTGTAATCACATCATCGCCAACGCCTGTGTAGACAGTATTATTGCTGCCCATACCTAGGCTAACCCGATCACCCTGATTGCCTTCATTGGCGAAGATGGTATTATTCCCCCCTTGGAAAACGGTAAGATCGTCCTTGCCAGTGCTAGCGAAAATAGTAGTGTTACCACCGCTAGCTGAAATTATGTCGTCACCCGGTGTACCGAAGATTGTTTTCATGATCAAAAGCACGCGAAACAGTTTCGAGAATGTTACAAGTCATCGCCCAAGCTGGCGTTGTAGGAGCGCAAAGCTTTTAGCCGCTACTAATTCCCATGACAAGAATTACAGCGCCAGCATTAGACATTGATCACTTTTTTAGTTGAGTAGTAGTAAACAGCAAAATTTTTATTCTACTGAAAAAATTTTAGGTGAAAACCCATAGAGCTTGATTAAATGTATAATTAACTAGGTGAAGATTAATGTAAAGATTCAATAAAGATCAACGTCAGATAAGACGATCACTTAAGGTAAGTAAATTCCCTTCTACCTTTCACCTTTAACCTTTTCCCAAAAAGGGTGAAGCAATATTTGAATCAATAGTTGAAGCAATTAAGCATTAATTTATTCATGCAACCGCCAATAAACCAGATCACACTTTCCCAAACTGCCAAAGACCAACTGATTAAACTCAAACGTCAAACCAAAATCCCTCAGTGGCATGTTCTTTGTCGCTGGGCAATCTGCCGTTCCCTCGCCGAACCGACAATGCCCTCTCCGGTTCCCATACCTGCCGATAGTAACGTCGAACTCACTTGGAGCGTTATGGCAGGAGATATGGCTGATATGCTCCTGATTGCTCTCAAACAACGCTGCCATAACGATGGCTTAAGTTTGGAACAAGAAACCCTAGCGAATCAGTTTCGCCTTCACCTTCATAGAGGTATTGGTTACTTAGCAGGGGATACCACTATTAAAAAAATTGAGGATTTGATTGCCGTGGCTGTTATCAAGGATGAAATATGAAGTGTGAAGGATAAAGTGTGAAGTATGAAGTCTTACTTAGCACTCAGTACTTAGCACTCTTGGACTCAGTACTCAGCACTGAGGATTCACAACTATAGTGCTCAATGCGGTGCGTTCCCGTAGCGGCTCTTCGAGAACATCGCTTTTTCTGATGCTGCAAGGAACGATTTGTCCGCAATCGATGGATCAGCTGCACACTCAACCAATAACTAACCACAGCACAGACCAATCCAACTGCGAAACAACCAACGAATAAGGTTAGGATAATTTCTGACCCCAATTCTGTAAATTCCTGCCAAGATTGGAAACTCACATTAGCCAATTCATCCTGGTTCAGTAGCCATTCACCGACGTGAAAGTTGAATGCAAAAATCGGTACATAAGTCAAGGGATTACTAATCCAAGTTCCAGCAGTAGCAGCTATTTTGTTACCTCGCAATAGTACCGCCAGCAAAATCCCTATAATTAACTGGAGACCAAACAGCGGAAAGAACCCAGCAAACACACCACATGCTAAACCTCGTGCGATCGCTTCTGGTTTTCCTTGCATACGAACTAAGCGCCAATATATGTATTTTAGGCGTCGTCTAAAAGTTCCCCTCGGTCTGATCGACTTTCGTTTACCTAGCTCAAGGGGTTTGGTGGCTGAGGGTAAAGGCTGTGGGTAGCTTGACAGGGATTTTCTAGACATTTTCGCAAATCAATCAGCAACCCTCTAGCAACTGGGGCAGATTATTCTGGGGCAGATTATTAGTCAGCAGCTAATCTTTACTGTAGCGGAAAATCAGCTTCAAGGGCTAAAGCCAAAGGCCAAAAGGGGAAATAAAGCTGCAAAAATCTTAAGAAATTCTATGCAAGCTTGTTGCCTTTTACCTTGTGCCTTTTACCTTGTGCCTTTTACCTGACTACCATGGCTACGAGGATCATCTTGATTCGTTATTGTAATTGATAGGGAATCGTCAATATCCGAAACCGTACCACTAGCTTGGCTATAGGGTAATGGCACATGGGTTACTATTGCATCTAAGTTAGCTTCGAGTACTTGACGGGGTTGTTCTCCAATAGTTTGGGCGATCACTGTGCTGGCTTCATCAAAAAACACAAAATGAGGAATACCATCTACTCGATACTTGACCAGTTCTGGTAACCACTTGCTGTTATCCACATTCAGCATGACAAAATTGACTTTGGTTTTATACTGCTGTTTCACTTCACCCAAATCCTTTGCCATGGCTTGACAGCTGGTACACCAGTTTGCATAAAACTCCATCAAGGTTGGCTTGCCATTGCTCAGTGCAACCTCTAGAGGGGTAGATGCTTCGGCTTGGGCTTCCAAGGAACCGAGACTAGTCTCAGTTTTTAATCCCAAGAATAGGGCAATACCCAGTGCGATCGCTACTAGGGCAATTAAAAAGTTTCTGATCCGGCTGCCACTAGTGGGTACTGAAGGGGAGGATGATGGTGTAGTTGAGTCTGGTGAATTAATAGCCATCTTGCTACAACTTTCTTGGTACAACTTTATAATTGTTTACATTTTACAACAACAAGACTTAGGCACCAACAGCCTTAAAACCCGGTTTCTCGTTATAAATCCAGCAATAGTAGGGTTTGGGGCGTAACTTCTGAGTAACTTAGAAGTAGATTAGATTCAAACGTTTTTTGTTGACGGTTGACGGCTGACTGTTGACAGTGAACTGTAAACAAGTGCAAATGTTACGTTTATTTTTACTGGCCTACTGATAAAGTTTGACAAATCACAATGAAAAAACGGGTAACCCTGACCTTTCCCCGACGGGCGATTCAGATGCCGGTGGCTTACCGACTGGCAAAGGATTTTAATGTGGCTGCCAATATTATCCGGGCCCAAGTTGCTCCCAATCAAATCGGCAAACTTGTGCTAGAGTTATCTGGCGACATTGATGAGTTGGATGCTGCGATTGAGTGGATGCGGACGCAAAACATTGATGTTTCCCTGCTAAGTCGCGAGATTTTGATTGATGAGGATAGTTGTGTCGATTGTGGCTTATGTACTGGGGTTTGTCCCACTCAAGCCCTGATTCTTGAGCCAGAGACATTCAGACTGAAGTTTAAGCGATCGCGTTGCATTGTCTGTGAGCAGTGTATCCCCACTTGCCCTGTTCAGGCCATTTCTACAAATTTTTAAGATTTCAGACGCCTTAAGCTATTGCCCAACAACCCTGTCTTCAGGCACACTTTCAGATAAAATCAACTAAATATCAACCCCAAGAGGAGCCCTCATGAACCCAATTATTATTCTTATTGTAGCTATACTTGCAGCAGCCGTTGTTGGGGCAATCGTATTTTTTGTACTGCAAAATAAACTGGATTTTCTATCCGAACAAACCGACAGAAAATTAGAAGTTTTTCAAAATAAGTATGAGACTAGGGTACAACAAAGTTCTCAAGCTCTGCAAGAAAGTTATCGAGAGCAGTTAAATCATAAAATTGCCGAAGTCAAACAGCAGTTAGAGTCTAGCCCTGCTCCTCCTGCCCAATCTTTACAGGAAAATTATCAGGCTCAGTTAACCGAAACCACTAATGAGCTGAAGCAACAACTTGATGCTAGTCTTCTGGAAACTGTCCAATCCTCGGAAGCAAGATATCAAGAACAATTGACACAAGCTACCCATCAGTTAAAGGAAGAACTTGAGTCTAATTTTCGCCAAGAGCTGCAATCTGCTGCTGCTCCTGCCGAATCTTTACAGGAAAATTATCAGGCTCAGTTAACCCAAACCACTAATGAGCTGAAGCAACAACTTGATGCTAGTCTTCTGGAAACTGTCCAATCCTCGGAAGCAAAATATCAAGAACAATTGACACAAGCTACCCATCAGTTAAAGGAAGAACTTGAGTCTAATTTTCGCCAAGAGCTGCAATCTTTGGAAGCGAAATATCAGGCTGATTTAGAGTTAGCCCATCAAAAAATTGCTGAATTAGAACAAGCTCATAAATCCCCAATACCAGACGAGGTTAATAACCTAGATGAAACAGAGGAAACTTCAGCGCAAACTGGTAATGAATTAGTCGAATTATTACAAGAGGCAGAAACAAATCAAGACGAGCCTCAACCAGTGGTCAAGGACGAAATGTTGCCTGAGCCGAGTCAGCCAGAGCAAACAATGCTGACAGAAACCCCAAGTATTACTGATCAGTCCAGCCAAAGTGATCAGGACTTGGATGAAACCATAACTGCTTTGGGAAATTATGCTCAAGCCAGGGATATTCCCCAGTTAAGTAAGTACATCAATCATCCTGAAAGCCTTATTCGGGGCTCAATTGCATCAGCCTTGGGTAAAATTGCTGCGGGTCTTGGACTCAGAGCCGAAATTCAACAGGCCATACCGCTGATCGGCAAATTGATTCAAGATCCCCAACCATCCGTGCGACAGTCTGCTGTTGAAGCCCTGAGTAATATTAAATCTGAAAAAGTTATACCCTTGCTTGAAAGGGCATTAAGGGATCCAGATAGTAATGTGGTTAAATCCGCCAGTGCTGGGATTAGTCAGTTTAAGAGTTATCGGCGAACTCCTAAGCCCAAACCTGCTCAGAAGACTGTAAAGCCCTCTAAGCCTTAACGAGTGCTCTAATCGAAAAGCATAGCCCAAAACCCTAGGGATGTGGGGATTGATCACCCTTTCTCGGGAGTCAACCCCCATGATTGAGTCCCACTCTCACCGATACTCCCTTGAAAAAAGGGGGCTGGTATCCTGCAGGACTTCTAGCTTGTTTAGTCAGCGTCGCTTTCAATGTGGATAAACAAAAGTCCCAAAACTACAGTAGGCATAACTAAGCCTATGAAGGGGACTAGCATCGTTGGTAAGAAAGAAGCTGCGTATGCGCCTGTCATATCTTATTTTCCTATTTGCCTATTAATACAGTAACAAGTTGAACCGATACTTTTTAGCTACCAAAGTCTACCAAGATAGACCAAGGCCCGCCAATGCAAGATGCTTTCGCATCTAGGGGGTATCTCCGCTCTGACGGAATATCCCGCGAGCG
>NZ_JAAHGN010001490.1:0-1287 GCF_010672485.1 Moorena sp. SIO2C4
CAGAAGAGGATCTGAAATCTGTGTTTGAAGAATATGGCGAAATCAAGCGAATTCACATGCCCACCGATCGCGAAACAGGTCGCTTAAGGGGCTTTGCTTTTGTGGAAATGAACACAGAGGGCCACTTGGGACGGGATAAACCTTTCAATGATACCATCCTGAAACACTGGCAAAGGTTGATGGGACTTTATCCCAAAAACGGAACCGGACCGATGGCTCTCGAATCGACTAACTTAATTCTCTATGGGATGCGCCGGGTTAAGAGTACTACGGAATTGAAGTTGATGCGTCAAGCTGTGGAAATCTCTGTGGACGCCCATAACCATGCTAGAGCATTTACTCAACCTGGACGTTATGAATATGAAGTGCAGGCAGAGCTAGAACATGATTTTCGGCGACGAGGTGCCATCGGACCGGCTTACCCGAGCATAGTAGCATCTGGGGCCAATAGCTGCATACTACACTATACCGAGAACAATCGACAGATGCAAGACGGGGATTTACTACTGATTGATGCTGGTTGTTCTTATGGGTATTATAACGCTGATATTACTCGGACATTTCCAGTGGGTGGTAAGTTTACCCCAGAGCAGAAAATTCTGTATGAGCTGGTCTTGAAGGCACAGTTGAATGCGATCGCACAAGTTAAACCAGGGAATCCCTTTAATCAGTTTCATGACACCGCTGTGAAAATCCTAGTGGAAGGGTTAATCGATTTGGGACTCCTGGCCGGTGATAGTGAGGAAATTATTAAAGAGGAGAAATATAAACATATATATATGCACCGCACTGGTCACTGGCTGGGATTGGATGTCCATGACAGTGGAGGCTACAAACAGGGGGAGAACTGGCATATTTTTCAGCCCGGTAATGTAGTAACAGTAGAACCAGGACTTTATATTGGTCCTGATACTGAGCCTTTGGAAGGTCAGCCAGCTATTGATCAGCGCTGGCGCGGGATTGGGATTCGGATTGAGGATGATGTGTTAGTGACTGAGTCAGGGAATGAAGTCTTGACTGCTGGTGTGCCCAAATCCGTAGAGGAGCTAGAGACTTAAGCGATTACAAGCTTTTTCATTCCCTGTTCCCGATTCCCGATTCCCGATTCCCGATTCCCTGTTCCCGATTCCCGATTCCCGATTCCCGATTCCCTGTTCCCGATTCCCGATTCCCGATTCCCGATTCCCGATTCCCGATTCCCGATTCCCGATTCCCGATTCCCGATTCCCTGGGTGCAGCGCTATAGCTACCATTTTAAAAAACAATGGACAATGTGAAGGATTCTTT
>NZ_JAAHGN010001491.1:0-1287 GCF_010672485.1 Moorena sp. SIO2C4
TTGTATCCCATCGTGCTACCCGTTTTAACACCATACTGCCAGTACCAGCAAATAATAGAGCATACCAACCATCATCCCCCCACTGTCCGGGAGAAACCCAAGCATCATTGCTTAGGATAAGAACAGCAATAATTCCGAAATTGGCTGGATTAAAAAAATGCTTGCCCTCTACTCGGAAAATAAATTTACTCAAAATTCCTAGGGAGCCAGCTAAAACCATAGTGCTATAGTTATCAGCTCGCAACAGCAGGCTCAAGCTTAAGGCTGTAATCATAGCACTTTTTAGGGAAGGGGGTTTGGGAGAACTGGCGAAAGTAGCATCATTATCCTGGGGGCAATTTGATTTTTTTGTCAGCACATTAAGAATTGTTTCTAAGGTTTGAATTTTGCACCATTCAAGGCTAGTTTGGAAATAGGGTTTGGGATTAAAACTCAAAGGGAGGCCAAGGAAAGGGAGGCCAAAGAAAGAGAGGCCAAGGTCCCCAGAGTTTTTGATTGCGGATCTGTGTTTGGGGTTTGACCAAAGAAATGCTGCTAACCACTGAGTTAGTAGACAGCTTGCGATTACAACTAGAATCAAGTCTGGTCTTAGTGTCCAGTCCCGAGTGCTGATGCCCAAGACTAGGAAGATGGAGAGAAACAGAATTTGATTGTTTCGGGGGTCTTGTTGCCACATTATCTACGCATTCTGATCCGACTGTTAAAGTAATCAGGGCGCTCTTTATGGATCAGGTTTAACACAAAAAAACACGCTAACTCTACGAAGACTACTGCAAGAGCTATCAGGCAATGTTTACCCGCTACCAACACCAGGCTACGGGAGCGATCGCACCATTCTTGATGCAGTCGCTCATGGGGGAAACCCCCAAGACCGCGCTGCATCGCTACTGTGCAAATGCTCTTTTTGACTGGTTCTGCACAGGTACTGGATTTGGGCAAGCTAATTTAGACCAACAATCAGCAGAGAGTTTCTGGCTGGTGATTATCATAGCCTACCCAATCAATGTAAAGTTTCGTAACTGACTGCATAAACTCCTGAACTGGGTCTGAGAAGTCTACAGAGGGAATTGGGAAAGCGCTCAAACCAAATCCAAGTAGGTAAATAATTATGGCAGATTTTAACAAAGACGGTTTTGACGACTTAGTAGTAGGTGCCCCTGGTGAAGCCCCGGGGTCGGCTCCCAAGTCGGGGTTTGCCTTTGTGTTTAATGGTTCCCAGAACGGACTGGTCGCCAGGCAAGGGCTGGGTCAGGCAGGACTCGGAGCTAATGAAGCTGGTGATCGGTA
>NZ_JAAHGN010001492.1:0-1286 GCF_010672485.1 Moorena sp. SIO2C4
GGGCACACCGGAACTTATATCAACGCTCGGGGAGACTCGACCTCTACTCTTCCTGGTTCCGACCTGGTTGAGCAAGTTGGCTCGCTGAACCGAGAATCCCCCGATTTCTAATCGTGGGGAGTGTCAAGCCATCAATGACTGCATAAGCTAGGGCCAGTTCATCTTCAAACATTTGACCCACCAATTCATGGGTTTTTAACTGATGCCATTCGGATTCAATCGGATTCATCTCTGAGCAATATTTCGGTAAAAAGAACAGATATAGCCCTTGAGCTTCCCACTGAGCCCATTTCTCTCTCACCTGTTTGCTGGTATGAACCGGACCATTGTCCTGGACAATCACCCGGAGCCGACCGGTTTGATCGAGTTGTTGCTTGGCCTGACGAGCTTGTTCATCCATCATCGTGATGTAGCGCTCCCCGTTGAAACTGCCCACCACCAGTCCATAGACAAAGCTCACGCTTAGGTTGTAGCAATCCCAAAATGCTAATGCGTCTTCCTTTGCGGGCTGTCTGTTCAAGGCGCTTTTGCTCACCTCTAAAGAAATAGCTGTGTTCTACGGGCATCCACATACAAAATCCCGACTCATCGAGATAGAATAAGTCGATTTCTCCTACTGCCGCTGACCATTGCAACATCTCTAGGTCGGCTTGCTTGGTTGCCTTTTCTATAGGGTCTTGCTTCCCTCTGTGACTTTGGCGAGTACGCTTCCAAATCACCCCCTTTTTTTAAGCACTCGTCTGAGGTGATCCGGGCTCAACTTAACATGACGGTCATTAGCCAGCTTTTGGGCTAACTGTTTGCTATTGTAGGTGCGTTCCTCCTGGCGTAAGCAGGATTCTAGATATTCAATATCCTCAGGCTGCCAACGCTTCTGGGCTCCGGGTCTAGGAGCATCCCATAGTCCCCCCAAGCCTTTGTGTTGCCATCGATGAATGACCTCACGGACAGTTCGAACATTCCAGCCGAAATAGGCAGCAATTTTCTCTACATACAGGCCCTGATGGTTTAAACGAATTACTTGCGCTCGGTCTTTGACTCGCTGGGGAACCGTAGTGGCAGTGCGAAGTTCAAATAAAGTGCGCTCAAGTTCGGCACAGAGGAAAGATTCTTAAGCGTGCGCCCATAGTGAATGCTTCTTAGCATTGAAAGTATTATTGCTTTATTTAACTTAACATACCTGAGCTTTTCAAGCCCGACCTACTTATTACAAGAGACTTAACCCTTCTATGCATAGCCAGTTACCCATAAAGGCTCCTTCATTCTAAGGTTTCGTCTTTAACCAA
>NZ_JAAHGN010001493.1:0-1285 GCF_010672485.1 Moorena sp. SIO2C4
TGCTGCATCCTCCGTAGCTGAATATCAGCGTATGGAGTTCTAACAGGCTTTCTCCTGCTCCCAACAGGAGTAAAGGCTAGCAAAAAATTGCTAGCAGTTTGATAAGTAGCCGCTTGTAATTGTTGAGGGCGGCTAGCCATAAAAGTAAAACGCTACGTTGTCCTTTCTCTGATACCTTTTCTGGAGGAAATCCACATGTCTCACTTTAGCACTCTGCGCACTAAAATCACCGATGCCGAAATCCTGAAGACTTCCCTGTGTGACCTGGGAATCAATGTTAAGACAGAAGCTGATGTTCGCGGCTACAATGGTCAACGAGTTCGCGCTGACTTGGTTGCCGTTCTCGAAGGCGAATATGATCTAGGTTGGTCTCGCAACAGTGATGGCACCTTTGACCTGATTGGTGACCTTTGGGGTGTGGCGAAGAAGCACAACCAAACCGAGTTGATCAACTCCATCAACCAGAAGTATGCCGTTAACAAGACCTTGGCAGAAGTCAAGCAGCGTGGCCTAAACAATGCCAACGTTAAGTTGGTGCTACAAAAGTAGTCCATTTAGGCGTTCCCAAGCTCACGGGTTGACCAATTGTATAGCGGGTTAACCCGTTTTTTTGTGCAAATTTTTGTGCAATTGTATAAATTTCGATTTTATAAAAGCCGATAAAGCATAAAGGCTGACAACTCCGACGGCTTGATTAAAACTTCTTTTTCAAGGAAGTTTTAATATTATGCAAACGGTATGATGTTTTCAGTCATAGTAAAATATCCTATACTCAACCTGTCCAGATGCGGCTCTACGCCCATATCGTAACAATTGTTGATAATCCCCCATGCTTGAGCTGGGGGAAAGTTCAAGCAATTAATATATAGATTGTGTCAATGCAGTCTAATCTAGTATTTTGAGGGGATACCGTTGTGAGTAATGTGATTACAATCGAAGATCAAGAGTTTGAAGCCGAAGTTTTAAAAGCCGAGAAGCCAGTACTGGTATACTTTTGGGCAACTTGGTGTGGACCATGCCGCTTAGTATCCTCATCAATAAACTGGGTTGCGGAAAATTATAGCGATCGCTTAAAAGTCATTAAGATGGAAGTAGACCAAAATAAAGATGCCGTTGCCAAGTGCAAGGTAGAGGGTGTCCCTGCTCTAAGACTGTTTAAAAATGGTGAGCTAGCCAAATCCCATGAAGGAGCAATTAGCAAAGCTAAATTGCAGACTATGCTGGATGAGAATTTAAATTAGGGAAGTAAGGGGCATTCCTCCCATTGCCCCTTACTTCCCTAATT
>NZ_JAAHGN010001494.1:0-1285 GCF_010672485.1 Moorena sp. SIO2C4
ATACTTCTTACCTAATTGAAGCACAGTACAAATTCCCCATCACCAACAACATCATGATTACTCCAGGAGCCTACGTGATTTTCAATCCTAATCACGATGATGACAATGATACGATTTGGGTTGGAGCCATCCGTACCACCTTTAAGTTCTAGGTAATAATTCTAGGGTTTGCGATCAGCTATCTGCTGTAATTTATTAGCAGATAGCTGATTAGTTTAGGAGAAGTCAGAAGTCAGAAGTCAAACTCTTGCGCTTACTTAGGTTTGAGACTTTTGTCATTTCCTATAAGTTCTAGGGTTTTATTTTTATTTAAAAATTCTAGAGTGCCCTGTCTTGATGCAGTCGCTCATGGGGAGGGGCTGTGTGCGGAACCTGCGTCCGCACCTGTCTTGATGCAGTCGCTCATGGGGGAAACCCCCAAGACCGCGCTGCATCGCTGTAAGCCCCGTGGAAACCCCCAAGACCGCTTAGGTGCGCTTTCCGCATTAAGAATTAAATTCGCCACGGGTCGCACCTCTGCATCGCTGGCGACTACTATATCATAAGTGACTACAATCGAGGATGAGTATCTTTCTCGAAAGATCACAAAAAATGATATGCTAATCCAGAGTTGTCCTAGACATAACTAATTCTAGTGGTTAAGATAAAGGGTTGGGGACTAATTTGAGTCCAAGAGTATAATCTACTAGGGTTGAGGTTGATTGACAAAGGATGTCAACAAGTTTTTGGAATACGATCAAATATAGCCCGGCTTTGCTAGGGGCTTCATTACTGGTGGCTAACAGCGCCTATGGTGCTCCCAAGCTTGAGGCATCTTCTACTGAAACCCTTCCGGCTCCACAAGAGCTATCGGTTGCCCAGGGTAACGGTGAGTCTAAGGGTGAGTCTAACTCGCAAATTTTAAAACAAATCAATCTCTACAACAGCAACAGTACTGATGTAGATGCCCTAGAGCAGGTGACCAGTGTTTCTCAACTGCGGGATGTATCTCCTGGTGACTGGGCCTATGAAGCTTTGCGCTCTCTGGTAGAAAGGTATGGTTGTATTGCTGGTTATCCTAACCGCACATTCCGTGGAAACCGGGCAACTACTCGTTATGAGTTTGCGGCTGGTTTAAATGCTTGCTTGAACCAGATTGAGCGGTTAATTGCGGCGAGCACCGCTGATTTTATTACCAGGGAAGACTTGGAAACCCTGCAACGGCTGATTCAAGAGTTTGAAGCCGAATTGGCTACCCTAGGGGCACGGGTGGATAACCTAGAAGGTCGAGTGGCTTTCCTAGAAA
>NZ_JAAHGN010001495.1:0-1283 GCF_010672485.1 Moorena sp. SIO2C4
TCCCTTGCAAACCGAGAAGTATTTTGGCTAGAACCTGAAGACTTTGAGCAAGCGATAAAGATTAGTGAAAAAGTTAATAGTGAGGCCAAAAATTGTCCAAATTATCTAAATAGTTTAGCCTTATTTGGTTTTGAAAGATGGTTAGAAGAACGGGTTAAGCTGCCAATTAATAAGGATAAATGTTCGGTGTTTCAACCAGAGTATGCTAATCTGATTGAAACGGTATGTAATTTGAAAGTTGGTAATTTTAATCTGTGTATAATTGTCACGGAAACCCTCATATATCCAGGGGTTAATATACCAATAGCTGCTGTTGAATTACCAGAACTTGCCGCTCATTTTTATATCATAATTGAGGTGAAAGAAACCCAAGAACAGGGTATTATTAGAGGTATTTTACGTCACGACGAGTTGGTTAACTATCGCGAAACAGCTAACTTACCACAAGGTAACCGTAACTATAACTTACCTCTGTCTTTATTTGATCAGCAACCAAATCATTTACTGCACTACTTGCGTTGGTTAGATTCCCAAGAGATCACAATTCCAGTTGCTGATACTAAGCGTTCTGTTCAGGAAATCCTACCATTCTTTGCTGAAACAGCCATTAATACAGCAGAATGGCTGCGAGGAGAAATGGATGAGTTAGCAAGCTGTTTATCTTGGCAACTGCTTCCTGACTATACCTTTTCTAAGCCATCAATGCGTCGGATTAGTCCAGTATCGGATGAACCAGACAGATATCGAGCGATCGCTAAAGAGTTGAGAAGACAAAAAGGATTAATTGTTCCGTCTCATGCTCGTGGCTCTTACCAAACTGTTAATTTAAATGGCATTCTGTTCAAACTATGTGCTGTTACCTGGTTCATTTACCAGAAAGCACCAGAAGATACTCGAGAATGGGCATTGCTATTGCTAATCGAAGACTGTCTTGGTAATACACTTCCCCCTGGTATGAAGTTACGAATCAGCGAATTCACTGGTGTTGTCTCTGAAGCGATATTGGTAAATGAACGTTATCTCCATGTTGCAGTAGCAGGTAGGTGGAACCAAAAATTTGTAGCTACCATTTCTCTAAGTAATGGAGCCTCATTAACCCTACTTCCCTTCGCTTTTGATCCTGATAAATGTTTATGATATTTTAAGAGGGAGTAGGGAGTAGGGAGTAGGGAGTAGGGGGAATAAAAAAGTAACAAATTACCATTTTTAAATTGGAGCGAAGCGATGTTTCAAGCCCCCGACTTCATTTGTAGTATTTTTTTTAATTTTTAATTGATAATTTT
>NZ_JAAHGN010001496.1:0-1281 GCF_010672485.1 Moorena sp. SIO2C4
TAGGGAGGGTGGGTAGTGTAGGCAGTTTGGGAATTTTATTAGAATTTTTGTTTAATTGCAAAAATGAGATGCACCCCTCCCTACTCCCTACTCCCTAACCACTCCTAGTAACTACCTCACTGAATTGATAACTGCTATCTACTTACATAGAAGAGGCAGAACTTTCTCCTCTAGCTGCAATTTCCTGTATCGGTTGGGGCTTTTGTTTACTAAAGTTAGTGATCGACACTCCAATCATGATCACAATAAATGCTATTACTTGCATCAGTGAAGGGCGTTCTCCATTGAGAATTAGCGCATAAATTATCCCAAATACGGGGGATAATACAGTCCACTTACCCACCGTCTTGGAGTCTAACTTTTCCAGGGCAGCGTACCAGAGAAATTGGGTAATCACGATGATAATTAGTGCATAGATCCCCATCACCATCCAAAGCTGACCTGAAAAGACATCTCCAAAATGAGACGGACCAAACAAATAACTAGCGATCGCGAAAAATATTACAGCTGATATAAAGTTACGGCTGAAGACAATTACCGACAAACTCTTGTTTTTAGAAAGGGTCAACTTGCCGATCATCGAAGTAACTGCATACAAAAACGTTGAAGCCAGGATTAAAAGGTCACCCTGATTGATTTGATAATTACTGCTTTTAAAAACAATAGCAACAACACCAACGCCAATCAGAGAAAAGCCAATCCATTCCCATTTCAGAATACGCTTGCCAAAGAAAATTGCTCCTGCCAGAGCATAGAGTACCGGACCAAATCGCCCCAATAAGACTGCATTGGTGACAGTAGTGTGTTGTAGCCCCAGGAAAATCAGTGCAGATAGTAAGGCGGCTAAACAACCATTAATAAACAGTCCCAGAAGCAGCTTTACCTTCAACTTTCTGAGTTCATTTAGAATAGGAATCGCTCCAAAAAAAGCCACCACTGCCAAAGACGCACAGAGATTGCCAACAAACAGAACGTTACAAAACGATATTGGTGTTTCCTTCCCGCCACTAAGCATACTAGCGTTGGCAATTAGAAAAGCAATCACCGAGGGTCGCAATGCTGCCAGGGCCCGGGAGACAACTAGCAGCAATTTGGGATTAAGGTTATTGATACTATTGGCAATCATTTCCGTTATTGAGGAAGAGTGGTGTATCGGCGTTGCTGAATTAAGGAATGAATTCGCGATCATCTGGTGAAAGTTAAAGCCCCCTAAATCCCCCAACTTTGCGGTGCGACCCAAGGGCGATTTACTCGCCCTAGGAGGCGCGCACCGGAAGGGAC
>NZ_JAAHGN010001497.1:0-1281 GCF_010672485.1 Moorena sp. SIO2C4
TCAACTGAGCTTTCATCGTGGCCAACTCATCTTCAACATCATTGCCTTCCAAGAGTTTAAATTGACTTTCCAAGTCACTACCACCCAGCTCATGGGCAGCTTGAGAACGAGCCTCCATATCCAAGACTTTCTGTTCCATACGCTCAAACGCTGCTACGGAGCCACTAGTATTGAGAGACCCCATGGTTTGTTGTAACTTTTCATTGGCCTTAGCTGCCTGAGCTCGTGCTTTGAGCATATTCTTTTTGGTCTTGGCTTCGGAAATTTTGCCTTCGAGAGCAACCAGATTACGCTTAAGATTATTGACCTGCTCAGTTTGCTGATCCAACTGAGTTTTCAGGGTACCAGCAGTATCAGAATTGCTCTTCTTACGCACCAGAGCCTCACGAGCCAGGTTTTCATCCCCTTTGGTCAGAGCCAGCTGAGCTCTTTTCTGCCAGTTGTTAGCTTCTGTTTGGTTTTTGTTGTATTGCTGCTCTGTGCGTTTTTGTTCAGCAATTGACCTGGCAACTGCTTGACGCAATTGAACCAGATCCTCTTGCATATCAACAATAGCTTGATCAAGAATCTTTTCTGGATCCTCAGCCTTGCTGACTATATCGTTCAGATTAGCTCTAACCACTCTGCTAAGGCGATCAAATAATCCCATAACGCTGTTTATCCTCTAGGAATGTACAAAGTAGGTATAAAACTGGCTTGCTGGTGCGTAAGCCTAGTTAAGTTGTCTTGAGTTAAGTTGTCTTGAGGGACAAGCAATTGTTGCTGTCCCATCTCAAGTCTGATTGGGTAACTGAAAAATTTGCGGGCTTGACCCATACCCTAGCCATTAAGACAGGGAGCCTTTCATCCAGTTTAAAAACTTCTTGGGAAAAAGTGCTAGACAACAAGCTAAGGTTTGAACTTTCTGGCGGCTGAACCATGGGGGATTGATCGGGATTGCTGTTCGAGGGGTTAAAAACTGGTTTCCACAGGCGCTTATGATATAATAGTGCCATCTTCAGCAGAAAACGTCCTTGTCTTATTCTACCTATTCCCTTTCCGAGTATTGAGAAAGAAGGTCGAGAAGGTGCGGTTTGCGTATATAGTAACCCCTTGGGTCAAGGCTCTAAGGTGTTTTGATACAACTTTCTCAAGGTGCAATTGAGGTGACCATGGGGAAACTACTTACTTTTTCCGGCTATTTATCCAATTTTTCCGGATTTTTCGGTTATTATGTCTGAGTTGAGGGTAATTGAGGAGTTTCGGTTCCTTTAATCAGATTAGCCTTCATGGCGGCTAACT
>NZ_JAAHGN010001498.1:0-1277 GCF_010672485.1 Moorena sp. SIO2C4
TGAACAATGAACCTATTTTCAAAGTGCGTGACGTGACTAAAACCTATCAGATGGGGGAGGTGAATGTTCAGGCACTAAAATCAGTTACTATTGACCTCTATGGAGGAGAATTTGTAGTATTGCTTGTTCCGTCTGGAAGTGGCAAGTCCACTCTGCTGAATATTCTCGGAGGACTTGATGTTCCCTCCTTCGGACAAGTCAAATTCTATAATCGTGATTTATCAAGTGCTGATGATCGTGCTCTTACCCGCTTCCGTCGGGAGTGCGTGGGTTTTGTGTTCCAATTCTACAATTTGATTCCCAGCTTGACGGCTCAGGAAAATGTTGCTCTGGTGACGGAAATTGCTCCTCGTCCGATGCGTCCTCGGGAAGCTTTGGGACTAGTGGGACTCGACCATCGCCTTAACCATTTTCCGGCTCAATTATCTGGGGGTGAACAACAACGGGTTGCGATCGCTCGTGCTATTGCCAAACGTCCTCAAGTGCTCCTATGTGATGAACCAACCGGAGCGTTAGACTTTCAGACCGGTAAGCTAGTATTGAATGTATTGGAGCGAGTCAATCAGGAATTGGGAACAACTACTGCTGTAATTACTCACAATGCTGGAATTGCGGCTATGGCAGATCGGGTGATTACCATGCGTAGTGGTGAGATTATTAGTGTACATGGTAATCAGACTAAGATTGCTCCTGAGGATTTAGAGTGGTAAGTCAACGATTGAGTATATTAAGAATTGAATCAAATTACCTAGCTCGATAGAAAACCGGAGGTATAAAAGAACTAGAGGGAGTCACAAAGTAAAAGACTTCCCAAGGAGTTGAGCTATGATAGCAATATTATTAACAACTTTCTTAGTTTGCTGTCTGTTCGGCTTGACATTAGTTTGTGAAGCTTTGTTTTATACAGAAGAAGAGCAGTTATAAAAAATCGAGCGTTGCTTAATAATGGAATGATTTTAAGAGTTTTTAGGTGCGCTTTCCGTATTAAGAATTAAATTCGCCACGGGTCGCACCTGTAGAATGGGCATCTTGCCTGTTCCTGACATTTTCGGTTGGTCTTAGACTTCCATGAATTCCCTAGACCGTAAACTCTTACGTGACCTATGGCAATTACGAGGTCAGGTGATTGCGATCGCATTAGTAGTAGCCTATGGCATTGCTAGCTTCGTCCTAGCCAGGAGTGCCTATAGCTCTTTGCGACTAATCCAAGACACATATTACAACCGCTACCATTTTGCCCAAGTTTTCGCTTCCCTCAAACGCGCCCCAGAAAGCCT
>NZ_JAAHGN010001499.1:0-1272 GCF_010672485.1 Moorena sp. SIO2C4
CTGGGGGGGCGACGAAAATAGTTATAAAGCAGACAGGACAAGCGATTTAGCTCTCATTCCTCGTAAATAATACTTCCATTTATTACGATTAAGTCTCATTAATTCTCGTACTAAATTAATACACTCATCGCTAAAACTGACCCAATTTTGAGCATATAATCCTATATAAAAACTACTGTGTCGTCGTTGTGAACGGCCATCTTCTTTTACTCTGCCGATATATTTTTGAATTCCTTTTAGTTTAATTTGCTGTCCTTGAATGGTAGCAGAAGTATAGGCTATTGATATCAATAAAATTAGCGAAATCAACCGATCACCATAGACATTAGTGTCTTCTAAATTATCGCCTCCTGTTTTAAAATCTCTAAACATTTCTTCAATGCCAAACCGTTTCTTATAAGCAGCAATCGCCAATTCTAAGGAATTTAAATTTGTCATAATGAACCATCCTTCTTTGGGGATAAATCCGGAAATATTACGCTTCCATTTGCATGCAACGTTAAAAGTGCTAAATCCCTTTATTTTAGTTATTTTTACTCCTTTAATAAAGAATGAAGTTCCTGGTATTAACCCAAGATTTGATAACTCAATCCAAATTTTCTTTTTGACTTCAATAAACTCATTTTTTTTGAGACGTAAACAAAAGTATACAGACTTTTCTGACAACCATTTCGCTAGCTTAACAGAACAAAATTCTCTATCTCCCAATAGGCAAATTTTATAATCTTTAAAAATGGGAATTATTGTTGATAGATGACTGCTCTGTTCTTTAAGATTACTGCTACCTAATTTTGGCATCAAAGTAAAGTATATTGGCAATGCTCTTTTATCCCAAATCAGGCTAGTTACTAAAAGATTTATTTTACCCCAATTTGTACGGTCAATTGCTATATAAACTAGTTCATCTGTTTCAAAGTATGTTTCTAGTATACTAGCTATGATAGGAAACCAAATAGTTTCAAATCTTAGATTTGGTAAAGACAAAAAGCGCTGAATTCTTTTTCTTCTACTTTCAAATTTTATTCCAAGAGGTAAAGCATTTGCTAACTTTTCTATGCTAACTCTTTTGATTGATTGTACAAGCATCACTAAAATATTTAATAAAATAAAATTACGATACTTTAGTTGAATTTTAAGATGCTTTTGATAGAATAAGGGTAACATTTGCAACAGATAGGTCTTATTGACAATTTGAGACCTATCTTTTTCTATCACAGATCGTTACACTCTTGACGTATCAATCGTTTCAAGCCATATCGTCGCCCCCCCAGC
>NZ_JAAHGN010000015.1:0-11199 GCF_010672485.1 Moorena sp. SIO2C4
TGGTTCACTACACTAAATTGAGGGATTCGGTAATTGCCCATTACGACGAACTCAGCCAAAAATGTACCCCAGAATTTTTTAGAATCTTCTAAGAATGGCTTATGTCAATGGGTTGAATCTGCTGAGAAAGGTCTGTTTACCTGGGGCTTATTTCATTATCGCCGTCCAAATGCCTAGTTATAGCACTGTTGGCAGGTAATAGGTAATAGGTAATAGGTAATAGGTAATGGGTAATAGGTAATGGGTAATAGGTAATAGGTAATAGGTAATAGGTAATAGGTAATAGGTAATAGGTAATGGGTAATAGGTAATGGGTAATAGTTGATTTTATCCACACTTAATTACTTATTACTTGTTACTTATTCCTTGTGTACCTTCCCCTGCACTCAAAACCTAAAGCCCACTTGTTGGAGTTACGCCCAATAAATTATTAGGCGTTTTTCAATAGGTAATGATAAGTGTTGCAAAATAGAAAGATTCAAGTAATGAACCCTCAAGAAATTGTTAAAACCCATCGCGACCACGTCTTTTTTTCCTGGGTACCTCAGAAAAACATCCAAAATCCCATCGTTATGGATCGTGCTGAGGGCGTTTACTTCTGGGATAAAGATGGCAAACGTTACCTGGATTTTTCCAGTCAGTACGTCAACATGAATATTGGCCACAGCCACCCCAAGGTGATCGCAGCCATAAAAGACCAAGCCGATAAGCTTGTGTTTGCCCATCCCGGTACTGCTACGGAAATTCGTGCCGCAACAGCAGCTAAGTTAGCAGAAATTACACCAGGGGATCTCACCAAGACTTTCTTCACCCTGAGTGGGGCTGAAGCCATTGAAAATGCCATCAAAATAGCACGACTGTACACGGGTAGGCATAAAATTGTCACCCGATATCGCAGTTATCATGGCGCTACCCTCGGTGCAGGAATCGCTGGAGGAGACCCCAGACGCTTGGCTCACGAACCAACTATTAGCGGGATTGTTAGAGTTCACGACCCCTATGCTTACCGTTGTCCTTTTGGCTACGCACCAGAAGGAAATCCCCAAGTTTATATCGATCACGTAATTCAAACCATTGAATTTGAGGGGCCAGAAAATGTCGCAGCCATCCTGATGGAAACGATTACGGGTTTCAATGGTTGTATTATTCCCCCCGATGGCTACTGGCAAGCCCTACGGGAATATGCTGACCAGCACGGCATTTTACTCATTTGCGACGAAGTTATTGCAGGCTTTGGTCGCACTGGGAAAATGTTTGCGATCGAGCATTATGGGGTGGTTCCCGATATTATGGCAATGGCTAAGGGACTCACCTGTGGCTATGTTCCGATGGGGGCAGTGATAGTAAGGCAGCATATCGCCGACCACTTTGAAACCAACCCCTTCGTCTGTGGGCTAACATTCAGCGGTAATCCCATTGGTTGCGCTACAGCCCTGGCGACCATGAAGGTTTATGAAGAAGAAAATCTGGTGGAAAACAGCCGGATTATGGGCGATCGCATGGCAGAAAAGTTACAGGAAATGAAGGCAAAACATCCATCAGTGGGGGATGTCCGTAGTTTGGGACTGTATGGATTGATTGAGTGCGTCAAGAACCGAGAAACAAGGGAACCTTTGGCTCCTTGGAATGCTAAACCCCACGAAATGGTGGTCATGGGTAAAATGGCTGCCCGTCTTCGAGAGCTTGGTTTGCACGGTCTGATGCGTTGGAATTGGGTGTTTATGTCTCCCCCACTTTGTATTAATGAAGAGCAGCTTGAAGAAGGGTTTGCCATCATTGATGATGCTTTGAAAATTGCTGATGAAGCCTACGAAGGTTAATCACCTCATCGATAGTTGAAATAGGAGAAAGTTCCCATGCAAATTGGATTTATTGGTCTGGGTAATATGGGCAGTGGTATGGTTGCCAATCTGCTAAAAAAAGGCTTTGAAGTTGCGGTGTACGACATCCAACCTGAAAAAGCTGAAGCTTTAATTGCAGCGGGAGCAAGTTGGCGCAATTCCATCCCAGAGGTAGCAAGTGATGCGGATGTGATCATGACCAGTCTGCCAGGGCCAAAGCAGTTGGAATCTGTGATGTTGGGAGATGCTGGAGTAATTGCCCATGCCCGTCCTGGAACGATTTGGCTCGATACTGGAACCAATTCCATAGAAATTATGAACAAGATTTCTACCTTGGCATCCGAGCAAACAATTGACTCCATTGCAGCCCCTGTTTCTGGAGGCGCACCAGCAGCTCAGAAAGGAACAATGTCAATGTATGTGGGGGGAAATGAAGCAACGTTTGACAAAATCAAAGGCATATTAGAAGCCATTGGTTCGCAAATTTATTATGTAGGACCACTCTCCCATGCTATCCTTTCCAAATTGCTGATTAATTATCTTTGCTTCATCAATACTAAAGCCCTGGGAGAAGTGCTGTCTTTAGGACAAGAAGCAGGAATTGATCCCAAACAACTCACAAACATGATTCAAGCAGGTTCGGGTAGTAGCTGGGTCGCGGAAAAATTACTTCCCTCTATATTAGAAGGGAATCCGGGTCCAGCATTTACCTTGAACTTAGCTCACAAGGATGCCTGTTTAGTTAATGAACTCAATCAAAGCTTTAAAACCTCTCTAGAGTTTTCAGAACGTCTATGCGAGGTCTTACAACAGGCTTGTACAACCTATGGTGGGGATAAAAGTTTTACTCGGATGATGGATTTGTAGTAGCAAGAAGAAAGCGATGAGTTATAGTAACTTGGCGATTGACCTTTCCCAACAATATCAAATCTCCAAAGTCCAACAAGACCACAGAAAACTGTTCGTTGATTGGGGCGACGGTCATCGAAGTACTTTTCACTATATTTGGCTTCGGGATAACTGTTATTGCTCTGGTTGTGGGGATCCCAAACATGGCGAAAAGCGTTTTCGGCTCGTTGATGTTCCCTTAGATATAAAACCCCTGTCAGTTCGTTGGGATAGTGGCAACGCACTGGAAATAGTATGGAAACCGGACGGTCACAAAAGCATCTATGATGCTCAGTGGTTGCGACAGCACTGCTATTCTGCTACCGAGAGAGAGCATCGTCAGCATCGACCTATTCTTTGGGATAGCAATATTGTTACTAACCTGCCCCAGATTGCTTATGAAGAAGTCCAAACTGGGGATAAACATCGGCTACAACTACTAAAACACCTGAGAGATTACGGGATTTGCTTTGTGCGAAACGTGCCTACTCAGAAGGGAGAACTCGAATCTTTGGCTCAGTCCTTTGGTCCTTTATTGGAAACCAATTACGGGCGTGTTTTCGAGATTGTTGTAGACCCGGAGGAAAGCCAGAAAAGTGTTGCTAACTCCCAAATTAACCTCATACCCCACACAGATGATGCCTATCAATATGCACCACCTGGAATTATTTTCTTCCACTGTTTAATGGCAAACAACGATGGCAGCGGTCAGTCTACCTTTGTGGATGGTTTCCAAATAGCAGAGGTGCTGCGTCAGGAAGATAGGGAGGCATTCGATCTACTCTGTCGTTACGAAGTTCCCTTCCGAAAATATTATAGCAATCGCATTGATATGCGGTTCAGCAGTCCAGTTTTTTGCCTCGATAGTGGTGGTAATTTGAAGGAAGTTCGGATTAGCAATTTATTTCCTGCTCCCTTGGACTTACCAGAGGAGATTATCGAGCCATTTTATGCCGCATACAGAAAGCTAATGCAGCTCTATACCCATCCGAAATACTGCCTCAAACAAGGTCTACAACCAGGAGATCTGGTGATGTTTGACAACCACCGTATCCTACACGGACGCAATGCAATCGGAATACAAAACCAGCGCCGCCATTTGCGCTACTGTTCAGTAGACCGGGATTATTTCCAAAGCTGGCGACGGCTTCTTGAGAAAAATCTCAGCTTTCAGGGATAGGTTGCAAATCAGGAATGGCTTGGCGGAGTTTCGAGAAAGACCAGGCACCCTCGCGCAATAGCTGAGCCGGTGACCCTGTAAAATCAACCAGGGTAGAAGGTTGTTGTTCGGGGTTTGGCCCTCCATCCAGAACCAGTGGAACTCGCTCTCCCAATTGTGCAGCTACTTCAGGGGCTGTTTTCTGAGTCTCCATCCCTGAAACGTTAGCACTGGTTACCGCTAGGGGAGCCCCAACCTGACGCACCAATTCCAAACAAAGGGGATGGTTAGGGATTCGGACTGCTACTGTGTCTTTACCTGATGTCACAAATGGTGGCACAATGTCAGTCTTGGGGAAGATGCCAGACATTGCCCCCGGCCAAATTTTACGGAGTGACTCGATGGTACTTTCAGGAATTTCTTGAGTCACTTGTTGCAGTTGTTCAAAACTGGCGACATAAATGATCAGGGGTTTATCTGGCGATCGCGATTTCACCTCGAAGATCTTTTTAATACCTGATTCCTTAGCAATGCTGGCTCCAATGCCATAAATAGTATCGGTTGAGAAAACCACTACATCGCCCTTTTTGAGCAAATCAACTGCTTTATTTCGTGCCGCTTGATCATCAGCAGGTAAAATCTCTGTCATAGGATCTTCAAATTTTTGTCGAGCTATTGAATGTTTCTATGGTATTATAAAATATTGTACAAGATTAGCTTGCCACAAATTCTTCTTTGAGGAGCTGTATGGTATCTAATCCCGAAATATTATCAACTACGAAAAGTACCCTTAGCGCGATCGCACTAGGTAGTAACCTCGGTGATTCTCAAGCCACATTAGAAGCTGCTCTGATCGAACTCGATCAAACTCCAGGCATTACTGTCAAAACCCGCTCCAGTTGGTACAAAACTAAACCTATTGGACCTGTGCAACCAGATTATATCAATGGTTGCGCCCTAGTGGACACACAACTAAGTCCCCAAAAGTTGCTAGAGACTATGCTAGAAACAGAGCAAAAGTTTGGTAGAGTTCGTGTGGAACATTGGGGAGCAAGAACCTTAGATTTGGATTTAATCTTGTTTGGTAACCTGATTCTAGATACTCCTGATATAACAATACCTCACCCACGCATGAGAGAGAGAGCCTTTGTGTTAGTGCCGTTGGCCGAAATTGCTCCTGATTGGGTAGAACCAGTCTGGGGAATGAAAGTATCCCAACTTCTCGAAAGGTTAGATATTTACGGAGTTACTCGGTATTAATTTTTAGGATATCAAATCCGGTTGATAGACTATAATAACAACCGAAAAAAATAAGGCAAGGCAACCTAACCTAATGCCGATGAATGATAGTCTATAGATTTGTATATAGATTTGGTTTAAAACCAATACAAAAACAATGCTGATGGAGTAAATCAAGCAGTATAAACTGAAAAACAATGGTGAACAAAGACAATGCTGAAAAAAGCTTTAGTGACCGGATCAGCAGTGGGAATTGGAAAAGCGATCGCTATTGATTTAGCTAGTAAGGGATTTGATGTTGCATTTCACTATAACCGCAGTGAACAAGCAGCCAAGCAAGCTTCTCAGGAAGCAGCGACTCACGGAGTAAAAGGGATCGCCCTACAAGCAGATATCACCAAACCTGATCAAGCCAAGTCGTTGGTAGAAAATGCAGCAGCACAACTAGGGGGTTTATCGGTAGTTGTTAATAATGTGGGCAACTATTTGAGTAAACCTACTAGCCAAATCTCAGTAGAAGAGTGGCATTCTGTAATTGATTCCAACCTCAATACTACTTTTTATGTCACTGGAGCCGCAATTCCCTACCTGAAGTCCGCAGGTTGGGGTCGCATTGTTAATATTGGTGCTGCCAGTGCCCATAATGTCACTGCCCGTGGTACTAATACAGCTTATATGATCGCTAAAACTGGCATCATTATTTATACTAAGTCCCTTGCTAAAGAGCTAATTACAGATAAGATTACTGCCAACGTGGTATCTCCAGGAATAGCAGAGAATTCCTTTGAATACGATGATGATTGGCAGGATGCTATGCCTAAATTACCAGCAAAACGCCCTGCTACATTGTCAGAAATAGCCCATGCTGCTTGGTTTTTTATCAGTCCTGAGGCTGATTACATCACAGGACAAGTAGTAGAAGTTTCTGGCGGCTGGAGTTTATAGTATTACCAAGCGATGCAGCGCGGTCTTGGGGGTTTCCCCCATGAGCGACTGCATCAAGAGAAGATAAAAACATTTTTAATAGGATAAACATGCTTACTATAGAACATCTATACGAAATTAATGAACAGTATAAGGATTCCTTAAACGTAAAAGTTGAAGAATTTACCATTGGCAACAAACATTTGAATTTTAATTCTCAAAAAGCTATCTTAGGAGTAGTTAATCTTTCTAGTGATTCTTGGTACAGGGAAAGTGTCTGTTTAAGTTCAGAACAAGCGATTCGTCGTGGCATAATGTTAACAGCCCAAGGAGCGGATTTTGTAGATATTGGTGCTGAATCTACTTTGCCCCATGCTGAGAGGATATCTGAAAAGTTGTTTGATACTGAATTTTGCCCCCCTATCCCCCCAATTCTGGGGGGAAAAAGAATTTATTTGCTGGTAAAAGTCCCCCAAAATTGGGGGATTTAGGGGGCTTTGATGTAGCAAATGAGACTGCTCAGACAACCTCTGAGAGAGTAGAAGATGTGAGGCAACAAAGTAAAATTTTGCCTGTGCTGGAAGCCCTCCATCAAGAAGGTGTATTAACTTCTATTGAAACCTATTATCCTCAAGTGGCTAGGGAATGTTTAAAAGTTGGAGCAAATATCATCAATTTAACTGGTTCCCAAGACAATCAGGAAATTTATAAACAGGTATCCGAGTTCGATGCTGGGGTTATCATTTGTTACGTTCAAGGAAAAAACGTCAGAGAAGTTGATGACTTTAATTTTGGCAACGACCCAACCGACTTAATGTATGATTATTTTGCCAAGAAAATTGAAATAGCTACTCAACTTGGTGTTAGGAAAATTTTTGTTGATGCCGGGTTAGGTTTTTACTACAAAAATCTCGAAGATAGCGCCCTACGCATCCGTTTTAAAATGAAAACCTTTTTAAATACTTTTCGTCTTCGGAAATTAGGGTTTCCCGTGTGTCATGCCCTCCCCCATGCTTTTGAATGTTTTGGAGAAGAATTCAGAAGTGCTGAACCTTTTTTTGCAGTGCTAAGCTGTTCGGCATTTAAATTGGTATAATAAAAATTAATAAATAACCCAATAATAGGAAATATGCCAGCAAAAAATTATCTGACAGCAAAAAACAATACTTCAAAAAGCCTTAAAAATAGAAGAAAATGGAAATATTAGAGAACGTATTTTAATTTTGCTGTTGTTGAATAGTGGAAAAACACAGTTAGAAATTGCTGAAGTTTTGGGTTGTTATCGAGGATATAAAAGATTCCAAGCGAATTAAACTAGAAAAGAAAAGCTCACCCGATCTTACCCATACTAGAACTATAAAAGCTGGAGATAAGTTGCCTGTGATGGCTCAAGAGGTATATGGTGACTCGGCCTATTATATCCAGCTTGCCCGTGCTAATAATGTCAATAACTTCAGAAAGTTAAAAACCGGAACAACTATCAAATTACCGCCAATAGAGAAGTAAAAAATAATGAGTGGTGTTGTCACAGCAACAATTTTGAGTAAAGGTAAAAAAATGAAACCTGAATATAATGTCATGTCGATTGACATTATCAAAGAGGTGAATAAAATCCCGATAGCTCAAATAATTTTATTAGATGGTGACGCGGCAGAACAAGAATTTCCTATTAGCAACACGGAGTTTTTTAAACCAGGCCAAGAAATTGAAATAAAGCTTCGCTATGAAGGGGAAAAACAAAAGGAAGCAACAGTGTTTAAGGGAATTATAGTTAGACACTGTGTGCAAGCCGATCGCTATAGTTCTCTGCTCACTGTTGATTTAAAAGATGCAGCATACAAACTAACCACCCAAAGAAAAAGTGCTGTCTTTCGAGATATGACAGACAAGGATATTATCGACAAAGTCATCAAAACTGGGGGGTTAACAGTCAAATCTATTGCTGTAACTAAACCCAAGCATAAGGAAATGGTGCAATATTACTGCACTGACTGGGATTTCATTTTATCTCGTGGGGATGTCAATGGTCTGTGGGTTTTAGTTGATGATGGCGAAATTACTGGGGTCGAGCCTAATCTAAAGGGGAAACCAAAACATACCTTTGAATATGGCATAGATGAGATTTATGATTTTGAAATGGAAGCTGATATTTGCCATCAAAAATCCTCGGTAGAAAGTACAGCTTGGGATATCAAAACACAGAAATTATTACAATCACAAAAAGCGAAAGAGTTTTCTCTAGACCAGGGTAATTTAAAAGGAGATGAATTAGCCAAAACAATTGGTGCAGATAACTATCAATTAATCAGTTTAGCTCCCTTAGATGACCAGGAAGTAAAAGCTTGGGCAGATGCCAAGTTACAAAAAAGTCGTCTTTCACTGTTTAAAGGTCGCTTCAAAGTGCCTGGATTTGCTGATATTAAACCAGGAGATATTATAAAACTTGATGGAATAGGAAAGCGCTTCAATGGCAAAACCTTAGTAACAGCTATTCGACATCAATTTAGTAGACAAGGCTGGCAAACGGATGTACAATTTGGCTTGTCAGCTAGCTGGTTTTATCAACAAAATAATGACATTATTGATACACCAGTGGCGGGATTGATTCCAGCTATTCATGGGTTGCAAATTGGGATTGTGGATAAGTATGAAGCGGATCCAGAAAAACAGTTTAGGGTAAAAGTCAGAATCCCCTCAATTGAAAAAGATGGTATTGTTTGGGCAAGATTAGCTTCGGTTGATGCTGGTAATAAAAGAGGTATTTTCTTTAGACCAGAAACCGGGGATGAGGTTATTCTCGGTTTTATCAATGATGACCCTAGACAAGCCATAATTCTAGGAGCAGTGCATAGTGTTAAAAATGCTTTACCAGCAGGTTTAACAGTAACCAAGGAAAATAATAAAAAAGGAATAGTTACCAAAGAATCCCTAAAAATTATATTTGATGATGAAAATAAGTTAATCGAAATTAGTACATCCAAAGGCAATACCTTAAAATTATCCGAGCAGGATAAAGGGATTAAATTGGAAGATGAAAATGGTAATACAATCACGATGGATAATCAAGGAATTAAGATAAAATCAAGTAAGGACCTTGTGATGGAGGGTAAATATATCAAGATTAAAGGCTCGAGAGTGGATATTAATTGAGCTAAGAAGCAAGGTAAGCCGTCAGCCGTCAGCCGTCAGCGGTCAGCGGTCAGCGGTCAGCGGTCAGCCGTCAGCCGTCAGCCGTCAGCTGTTCGCGTAGCGTGCGAAGCGCGATCGCTTAACGCACCAAAATCCCGAGGGTGTGTTAGCAATAGAGTAACCCACCAAAGTCAGTACGTAAGCATTCAGCTATCAGCTAATGCGCGTAGCGTAATCGGTGCTTTTGAATAAAATAAGCTGACGGCAATAAAATAAGCTGAGGGCTGAGGGCTGAGGGCTGAATGCTTACGTCAGTACTGCTAAAAAAACCATGTCTCAAACCATATTAAAAACCAAAACTACAATTCCACCCCTTGAAAGTGGAGATCAACTAACTAGGCAAGAATTTGAACAGCGTTATGCACAGATGCCTGATGTCAAAAAAGCGGAATTAATCGAAAGAATTGTTTATATGGCATCACCCTTAAGAATGACCCAACATGCTAATCCCCATGCTCGTATTATGACTTGGTTAGGTACATATTGGTCAGCTACACCAGGGGTAGAAGTGGGAGATAATGCGACTGTACGTCTAGATGCCGACAATGAACCTCAACCGGATGCTTTACTAAGACTAACGGTAGATGGACAATCAAGGATTAGTGAAGACGGCTATGTAGAAGGTGCGCCAGAATTAATCGTAGAAATAGCAGCCAGTACGGCCTCTATTGATTTAAATGATAAATTAAAAGCTTACCGACGTAATCAAGTTCAAGAATATTTAGTTTGGCGGGTTTATGACGGAGAACTTGATTGGTTTCGGTTAAGGGAAGGAAAATATAGAAAACTAAACCCGAATGATAAAGGCATTATCTGTAGTGACTACTTCCCTGGTTTATGGTTAGCCCAAGACGCTTTACTTACTGGAGACTTAGGCCAAGTATTAGCAATTTTACAGGAGGGATTGAAATCACCGGAACATGAAAATCTAGTCAATAAATTGACCGATAAGGGGAAGGTTGACTAGAACAAGAGGCAATAGGTAATGGGTAATAGGTAATAGGTAATAGGTAATAGGTAATAGGTAATAGGTAATAGGTAATGGGTAATAGGTAATGGGTAATAGGTAATAGGTAATAGGTAATAGGTAATAGGTGGCACAGTAACGCACCAAAGTCAGTACTATTAAGGCAAGAGGCAAGAGACAAATGGAACAAAACAGCTCTTTTTTAGGGACAGGATGGAGTTTTCCCCCTACATTTAATGGGGATACAGGAACGGTGGAGATGGTTTCTGATCAGGAAGATATTGTCCAAAGTCTGGAAATTATCCTGTCAACCCGTCCAGGGGAACGGATTATGCAGCCTGATTTTGGTTGCGAATTGAGTCAGTTTCTGTTTGAGGAAATTACTCAAGGGTTAATTACGGGAATAAGAGGCACGATTTCTGATGCTCTGTTGAACCATGAGCATCGTATAGATGTGGAGGAAATTAATATTGAGGACAGTGAAATAGAGGGATTGTTGTTAATAAGTATTACCTATACGGTGCGAGTCACTAATTCTAGGTTTAACCTCGTTTATCCTTTTTATATTAATGAGGCTCAAACGGTTTGAGTAATTAAAAATTAAAAATTAAAAATTAAAAATTAAGTTATTGTAGGGTGGGCAAATCGACCCGATTCGAGATCTTATTGTCAGAGGATCAGCATTTGCCCACCAAACCCCACAGCCGCTCAGGGAAGGTGGGCAAATCGACCCGATTCGAGATATTGTTGTCAGAGGGTCAGCATTTGCCCACCAAACCCCACAGCAGCTCAGGGAAGGTGGGCAAATCGACCCGATTCGAGATATTGTTGTCAGAGGGTCAGCATTTGCCCACCCTACTACCTCCCGATTCCCGATTCCCGATTCCCGATTCCCGATTCCCGATTCCCGATTCCCGATTCCCATTAACTCCCCACAACTAAAACCAGCCTTCAATCTCTTCGTTTGTCAACATTTTCTTCAACTTTTGATA
>NZ_JAAHGN010000150.1:0-10223 GCF_010672485.1 Moorena sp. SIO2C4
TTCAATAATGACCTTGCCATTGGCACCCAGAGCATGTAATAAATTCTGTTTCCAAATCCCTAGTGTTTGAGCCGGTTCTGTCAACAGTTGCCGAATTAATCCCCTAAATGCCTCCAGCAGGGCAGCGTAAGGACTATTCCGCTTAAACTGGTCAAATTTACCACTAATAAAATACCCTCGCGCTTTGACAATTGGTTTATGAACTTCATTGACCACTGAGGTTTTACCAATCCCTGAGTAACCGGATACCAGCATCAACTCAGTGGCTCCAACACTGACTCGTTCAAAGGCCTCCATCAGGGTGGCTACTTCCCCTTCCCGACCATAGAGTTTTTGAGGGATGAGCAGTCGGCTCCCGATGTCATAGGTCCCGGGAGTGAAGGTTTCAATTTTTCCGGTGGTTTGTAGTTGGGATAGACAGGTTTCTAGGTCAACCTTTAGTCCAGCAGCACTTTGGTATCGGTCTTCAGCATTTTTCCTTAGGAGTTTCATCACAATCAATGAAACTACTTCACTAATTTCTGGATTAAGCTGATGAGGAGGGACAGGATATTGAGCCAGATGATGGTGAATCAATTCCATGGGATCGGTGGTGATAAAGGGTACCCGATCCGTTAGCATTTCGTAAAAGGTGGCACCTAAGGAATAGAAGTCGCTGCGGTAGTCAATGGAGCGGTTCATCCTCCCGGTTTGCTCCGGTGAAATATAGGCAAGAGTCCCTTCCAGCCAATTAGGATTGCTAGTGGTGGGATTCTCTAGAGACAGGCGCGAGGCAATGCCCAAGTCAGTGATTTTAACTTGTCCTGTTTCCGGATTGATGATGATATTAGAGGGGTTAATATCTTTATGAATAATCGGGACTTTGTGCAGCTCATCCAAGGTTTCTACTAGAGAAATAGCTATCCGCAGAAAGTCCTTGATAGTCATGGTGTGAGAGTTGATCAAGTGCTTGAGGGATTGACCCCCAAAATCTTCAAATATCAACGCCAATCCATTATTATCGTTTTCCAGACCGTAGCATTTGACAATGCCTTCACAATCAATAGCTTGGGAGATTGTATATTCTTGTCGTAAGCTGCTAATCTCTTTAAGGGAGGGATAGTCCGATTTGATAAGTTTAATAATAACTGGTCTTTGCTGTTGCTGGTGATAGCCGCGATAAACAACTGTACTAACACCAGCTTCTAGTTCTTCTAGAAGTTTAATTTGATAGTTTGGGAATTGTAACATCATCTCTCCCTTGAAGTTTTTAGATATAGTAATTGTGATAGCTATACTGATTTAATCTTGTTTAATCTTGGTGATGGCGCTTCTGATTTGGCTCAAGTAGTTCCTGTAGTTGATGTCGGGTGGGCAGTGCACCAGACAGATAATGAACCTTGCAAAGGGCGTTGGTAGGCACTGCCCACCCGAAGATTAATCTTTAACTGGACTGGGTCGGATCAGTAAAACCAGCAGAGATTTTCAAGCAGCCGTACCAGCACCCCCAGCTTGTTTACTACCGACCGTTGATTAGCTGACCGCTGACCGCTGACCGCTGAATGCTTACCGCCCTAGTCAGGAAAAATTCAACGGTCAAGGGAGAAGGGTGGAGTGCTATTGTCCCTTTTTCCTTTGCCCATTCTGCTTTTACCCGACCTTTAGGTCAGTTGTCTTGCATTCAATTGAGAATTTCCATACAGCATAGTTTCCTACAGCCTATTTTAGGGATTACATCTCTAGAATTCCCGGAAATGCTACTCAGGTAACACTCAGATCACCTCCAGTTAATCACTTGGTTGATCGAATGGTGTTTGAAAAGTCTGTTTACTACTCGGAAGAGCGAAGCATGATTGACCGACTTATAGCAGAAGTCAAAAGTCAGAAGTCATTTGTCAGAAGTCAAACTCTTGCGCTTCTTGATGCAATAGCGAGTGGGGGAAACCCCCAAGACCGCTTAGGTGCGCTTTCCGTTGGCGAATTAAATTCGCCACGGGTCGCACCTCTGCATCGCTTACAAAGGGTGTGAGACTTTTGTCATGTCCTAACTGCCCTGGCGACTGCTATACATAGAATTTTCCGGTGAAGTATAACACACTGCTGCTAGATTGAAGACTGGATTGATCAACGAAGTGATTAACCGGAGTTGATATTACCCATATTGGTAAATTGGTCATTGAGCAAAAAATGCCTTAAATTCGTGATTGGGGTGCATAAAGTTGGGAATTTAGCAAGTTAATTCTGTAGTCAGCTTAAAAGACTGTCAGATTAAAAGACTATTGTTTCTGTTCTCTTCGTTCCATTAGCAGTTTCTACTTGTTTGCCCAAAACCCCATGACAGCAGTTATTCCTGTGGTGTGAAATTCATCCAAGTTGAACCAACAGCCCAGGCTACCAACGTTGTAACATCCTTGAGTTCCAATGTCTGTGGCTTGGGGGTAGAACTGGTGGAGTTGTTCATGGACCATGATCAATTCACCAACTGGCATTGTCTGTCAAGGACTTGAAAAATTTTCCAGTTATACCCCCATCAAAAATTCATTTACAACACAGTATGAACATCTCTGGTATTTCACTGAGGACTAACGCACTTCCTTGCCTCAGGGCTATTTTCAAGTCAGAAATTCATGGGCGTTTCGCCCACCACAAAGGAATCAAAATCTCTGTTCCCTATGCCATATTCCCTATAGTCAGATTAGCTTAATGCACTATATTCATGTTTTAGACATATGAAGTTACTGTTTGGTCGCCGCTCATCTCCTGTTGTCGAGCCTACTCAGGAAAAAACTTCAGGTTTGGGAACATTCGGTGGGGTCTATACTCCTTCGATTCTCACCATCCTGGGGGTTATTATGTACCTGCGCTTTGGTTGGGTACTTGGTAATGTTGGTTTAGTGGGTACCCTAATCATTGTTACCCTCTCCACCAGTATTACCTTTTTGACGGCTCTGTCTATTTCTGCGATCGCAACTGACCGCATTGTTAGGGCTGGTGGTGCGTATTACATGATTAGCCGTTCCCTAGGAATTGAAACTGGCGGTGCAGTAGGAATTCCCCTTTACTTTGCCCAAGCTCTCTCAGTCGCGTTATACACTATTGGTTTTGCCGAGAGCGTAGTTCAGACCTTTCCCCAGCTCAACCAGCTTTATGTAGCGCTAATTACTACTATTTTAGTGGCAATACTGGCTTTGACTTCCGCTAGCCTTGCCATCCGTATTCAATACTTTATTATGGCTGCGATAGCGCTATCCCTAATTGCTCTATTAGTCGGTAACCATGATTACCCTTATGATGTAGCTAATATTGAGCTGTGGGTGACCTCCAAAGAATCCTTCTGGCGTGTCTTTGCTGTCTTCTTCCCTGCCGTAACCGGTATCATGGCTGGGGTGAATATGTCCGGTGATCTACGCAACCCCATCCGCGCCATTCCCATCGGTACTCTGGCAGCAGTAGGCACAGGATATGCTATTTATATCATCTTACCAATTATTCTATCGATGCGGGTAGGGGGAGAAGCCCTAATTGCCAATCCTCTGATTATGAGGCAGATGGCATTTTGGGGTCCGTCAATCCTACTCGGGGTATGGGGTGCTACTCTCAGCAGTGCCTTAGGCAGTATTCTGGGCGCTCCCCGGATTTTACAGGCACTAGCTAGAGATGGGGTATTACCCCGTTGGATGCGATTCCTAGGTACGGGTAGTGGACGAGATGATGAACCACGGATTGGTACCGCTGTAACGTTGGGAATCGCTACTGCAGCAGTTTGCCTTGGTCAATTAGATATCATTGCACCAGTGCTAAGTATGTTCTTTCTGACCACCTATCTGGTGTTGAATGTAGCAGCTGCCATTGAGGGCTTTTTGCAAAGTCCTTCCTTCCGACCCTCCTTTAAAGTTAACTGGTTTCTGTCACTGTTAGGGGCATTGGGTTGCCTGATCGTAATGTTTTTGATAAATGCCTTTGCCACAGTGGCAGCAGCTGTTATTGTCTTAGGGGTTTACCTTTGGCTACAGCAGCGGGAACTGCGCACAGCTTGGGGGGATGTACGCCGGGGCATTTGGATGGCACTGTTGCGCACTGGTATTTTTCAGATTAGTCATCACCCTGATCCGAAAAACTGGCGACCCCACATCTTGGTGCTGTCGGGAGCTCCCACTAAACGATGGTCTTTGATAGAGTTAGCCGATGCTCTGACCCATAATCGCGGTTTAGTGACCGTTTCGAGTATTTTACCCAGTAGTTCCCATAGTGTTGCTAAGCAGGCACAGTTAGAACAAACCATCAGTGAGTATCTCGAACGGCGTAGTGTACAAGCTCTAGTGCGCTTGGTAACAGCACCGGATCCCTTTACCGGAGCCCGGCAACTGGTGGAAACTTACGGTATAGGACCACTAGTTCCCAATACAGTTTTACTCGGGGATAACGAAACCCTTAGCCGTCGCCAGCCTTACTGTCGCTTGATTACTCACATACACCAGGCAAAGCGTAATGTAGTGATTCTGCGGGAAAATCGGGAGCAGGGTTTCGGTAGTCGTCAACGGATTGATGTTTGGTGGGGCGGTAAGCAAGCCAATGGTAGCCTGATGTTGCTCCTCGCCTATCTATTGCGCAGCGACCTGAAGTGGCAAAATGCTGAGATTTACCTCAAGTTGGTGCTTCCTAATGAAATAGCAGCTCAAGCAGCACGGGCAAACCTAAGTAATTGGGTGAAACAGTTGCGGATTGGGGTTATTTGTCAGGTGCTGGTTTCCCAAGGGCGTTCTTTTAATGCTATTCTTCATGAGTCATCGGCTGATGCTGACTTAATCTTTATGGGTATGGCTACACCAGACGATAAGTTTACTCAATATTACGAAAGCTTACAACAAAAAACTGCTGGTCTTCCTACCATTGTCTTTGTACTGGCTGCCCCTGGGTTTGCTTTCCATGAAGTTCTCAGTGAAGATTTGTAGTATACTAACAGCAATTTAAAATTTTTAATTGCCAATTGACTATTACTATCAAGTCTGGTTAATCACTGATAAAATAGTCTCGGTATTTTTGGTAATAGGTAATGGAGACTTGGTAATCGTTAACTACCAAGTCTCCATTACCTATTACCAGATACAAACCCTATAGCATGAATTGGCAATGCTTAATTTTTGGGTGGCAGTTTAACAATACTTAGCCAGAAGTTTTCAATTGACTTCAATACTTTGAGAAACTGGTCTAATTCAAAGGGCTTAGTGACGTAGGCATTGGCGTTTAGCTTGTAGCTTGTGAGGATGTCCTGGTCAGAATCTGAGGAGGTGAGAATAATCACTGGAATTAAACTCAATTTTGGATCAGATTTAATCTGTGCTAACACTTCACGACCATCCATCACTGGTAGATTCAAATCCAGCAAAATTACGTCGGGACGGGGTGCTTTAGTATAAGGGGATTCTCGACGTAGAAATGCCATAGCGTCCTTACCATTGGTAAAAGTCTGGATATTGTTGCGAGTATTGCTATTTTTTAAAGTAGCTTTGGTCAAGTCTACGTCACGATGATTGTCTTCCACTAGCAATATTTCAATCCGCTGAATAGTATTTCTATAGTTCATAATTCCTGATTTTTTTATGTTGAGATTAAAACAATCAATTTGTAAAGAGTTTATAGTGGCTTTTTTTGGAATACATATAATTTTCGATTAATTGGGGCGTTGTCAGGTATAATCGATAATACTTATCTCCCTCGAAATTACCGATTAATAATTACCAAAATTAACAATTATTTATTTTTGGGTTAGTTGTTAATATTAGATATATATGATTATTGTTTCATAGTTTTAATGATATAATTCTCAATTTAATAATCAATTAATTATTACAGCTTTTTTAAATTAAATTAGGTACAAATTCCTAATTTGTATAGAATAGGGAATAGGGAATAAGGAATAAGGAATAAGGAACAGAACAAAAAAACTGTGTGCCTCATAGTTATGAAAAACGATGTAGTACAAAAAAAGCTTAGTTAACTAAACTATTAAAATGCTCTAACATGAAATAAAATGTCGATAGCAAATGATAAATATTGATAGGAATAATTTTGGTAATTAACCGTTTTTAATTACCGATAACGTATAGTTTTTATACGTGATAATTATGATTTAAGCAATTAGCATTTAACCAGATAGTTCTCATCCTCCCCTCCGAATTTTGGGCAAGTATTAAAACTATCTATTGAATTTGGGTAATAATCTATCCATCAGTACCTATAAATGTACAAAAATTATGATGAAATTATAGATAGTATTTTTACGGATTTTTTTTTAGCTGTGCCAGAAGCGTCTAAGATGCTATTTAACCTCGAAGCCCCTTTTCAACCAACAGGGGACCAACCCCAAGCTATTTCCCAACTCACCACTTACCTCAAGGCTGGCAACCGTATCCAAACTCTACTGGGTGCTACGGGGACAGGTAAGACTTTCTCCGTGGCATCGGTAATTGAAAAAGTTGGCAAACCTACCCTATTACTTGCCCACAACAAAACCTTGGCTGCGCAGTTATGTAACGAATTGCGGGGGTTTTTTCCCCATAACGCGGTGGAGTATTTCATTTCCTACTATGATTACTACCAGCCGGAAGCTTATATCCCGGTCACTGACACCTACATCGAGAAAACCGCGTCAATTAATGATGAAATTGATATGCTGAGGCACTCAGCTACGCGATCGCTTTTTGAACGGCGGGATGTCATAGTGGTGGCTTCCATTAGCTGTATCTATGGCTTGGGTATCCCCTCAGAATACTTAAAAGCCTCGATTCCTCTGCGGGTAAATACCGAAGTTGACCAACGCCAACTCTTACGGGATTTAGTCTCAGTACAGTATTCCCGGAATGATTTAGAATTGGGACGCGGACGGTTCCGGGTGAAGGGGGATGTGTTAGAAATTGGCCCGGCTTATGAAGACCGAATTATTCGGGTAGAATTCTTCGGAGATGAAATTGATGCTATTCACTACGTTGACCCAGTGACGGGTGGAATTTTCCAAAGTGTAGAGGGAGTAAATATTTACCCTGCTCGTCACTTTGTTACTCCGGATGAACGGTTGGAAGAAGCTTGTAATGCTATTAAGGCAGAACTTGAGGAACGTTTGGCTCAATTGGAGCAAGCGGGGAACTTGTTAGAAGCCCAACGGTTGGAACAGCGTACCCGCTATGATTTGGAAATGTTGCTCGAAATTGGTTACTGCAATGGTGTGGAAAACTATTCTCGTCACTTGGCTGGACGCAAGCTTGGGGAACCACCAGAGTGTTTGATTGATTATTTTCCCGAAGATTGGCTTTTGGTAGTGGATGAATCCCATGTTACGGTGCCGCAAATTCGGGGAATGTACAATGGCGATCGCGCTCGAAAGCAAGTGTTGATTGACCATGGCTTTCGCTTACCCAGTGCAGCAGATAATCGACCCCTGAAGGCAGAGGAATTCTGGGCAAAGGTGAATCATTGTATTTTTGTCTCTGCTACTCCTGGGGATTGGGAGATCGAACAATCTCAAGGGCTAGTCGTAGAACAGATCATTCGTCCTACCGGAGTGCTTGACCCAGAAATCTTTGTCCGTCCTACAGTAGGTCAAGTAGATGATTTGTTGGCTGAGATTAAGCACCGGGTGGATTGTCAGGAAAGGGTACTGGTAACAACCTTAACCAAGCGCATGGCTGAGGATTTGACAGAGTATCTGCAAGAACGGGATATTCGGATCAGTTACTTACACTCGGATATTAACTCTATTGAACGGATTGAAATCTTGCAGGGGTTGCGCCAGGGTGAATTTGATGTCTTGGTTGGGGTTAACTTGTTGCGAGAAGGGTTGGATTTGCCGGAAGTCTCTCTGGTAGCAATTTTGGATGCGGATAAGGAAGGGTTCCTCAGGGCAGAGCGATCGCTTATTCAAACTATAGGCAGAGCAGCACGTCATGTCCGAGGGCAAGCCATTATGTATGCTGATACCCTTACAAAAAGCATGAGAAAAGCGATTGATGAGACTAATCGCCGTCGTAAGATTCAAAGTGAATATAATATCAAAAATAACATTATACCACAGCCTATTCGCAAAACCGCAAACAATCCAATTTTGACATTTTTGGATGTCTCCCGACGGTTGAATGCTCAACAGTTTGAATCGGTGTTTGAACAGGTGGATGATGTACCTTTAGAGAAGATTCCAGAGTTGATTAATCAGTTAGAAGAACAGATGAAGGAAGCAGCAAAGACGTTGGAATTTGAAACGGCAGCAAAGTTACGCGATCGCATTAAACAGCTGCGGGATAAACTGCTAGTTGACACTCCCCGGTCTAAAGACGCGGGGATTCTTCGCTCAACGACCCGTCTTGCTCAACCTGGCCGGAACCAAGAAGAGTAGAGGACAGATCTCCGGAAGAGTTCGGATTTAAAATCCAGGTTCCGGTGTGCCCCACCGTACCCAAGGCTCTCTCAAGAATGTTGATTGCAGCGTTGTGGTCGCGGTCTAACTGACAACCACACTTACAGGTATGAGTCCTGGTTGATAGAGACTTCTTGACTATCTCGCCGCATTGAGAACAATTTTGGCTGGTATAGGCAGGGTTTACTGCAACAGTTGCCCTGCTAAACTTTTGCCCAAAGTGCTCCAACCATCTTCTAAACTGATACCAACCTGCATCATTAATAGACTTGGCTAGACAGTGATTTTTAACCAGATTTTTTACCCTTAAGTCTTCGTAGGCGACCAGATCGTTAGATTGGATTACGCAACGTGCCAGTCTCTTGGCATGTTCTTCACGCTGCCTACTTATCTTGAGGTGTGCCCTACCTAGTCTATTAATCGCTTTTCTGCGGTTAGCTGAGCCTTTCTTTTTTCGGGAAACTCGGCGTTGATAAAACTTAAGCCGTTTTTCCCCTGTTCTGTAAAATCTGGGATTAGATTCTGTGTGGCCATTAGAGTCGGTGTAGAAATCTTTTAGCCCCACATCTAAACCGACAGTATTGCCAGTAGGTTTTAAAGACTCCTTACAATCAACGGAAACGCAAAACTGGACATAATAGCCATCGGCTCGCTTGACTATCCGGACTCGCTTAATTTGCTTCTTGTCGAAACGCCACAAGTCCCATGTACCCTTAAGCTTAAGCTTCCCTATTCCCTTCTTGTCAGTGAACACGATTGACTTTTTATCAGGGGACAACTTCCATCCTGATTGTTTGTATTCGACCGATCTGCAATGCTTTTGGAATCTGGGAAACCCCTTTTTGCCAGGTACCTTTTTCTTGCAATTTTCATAAAAACGAGTGATCGATGACCATGCTCTTTCTGAGGCAGTCTGGCGAGCTGTTGAGTTTAACTCATTAGCAAATGGGAATTGATGAGCCAACACTTTACTGTACTTGCTGAGATCGAATTTGTTTGTACCCTTATTGTCCATCCATAAACGGATGCAGCTATTTCGGATAAATTTTACAGTCCGAATGGCTTCATCTATGGCTGAGTATTGACTCTTTTTTCCTTTGGCTTTGAATTCCAGAATGATCATCGGTTATCGACCTCTCCCGCTTTACTTTATTCTACAACATCTAGAATAAAATTCCGGAACATTCTCAGAATATTTTTTTCACGGCGGCTTTAGCCGCTACTGCCCTTCATCCCCGCGTATTTATACCGGGGATGAAGGGCTTTGGCTCCCTCGTAAATGAAGCAGTAGAGTATATTCGAGAGTCCCAACTAGTGTAAGTGCATAAATTGGGGATGGACAAACAGGATGATTACGGCTACAGCTGGTGTGAGCAAGGCCAGCAGTTTGAAGCACTAAAGTGACGGAAGCAGAGCGGGGCGCGTCAATCTGATTGCTGCTTAGTGCCAACAACACCTGATAGCAGCCTTGACTGTGGAAGGACTTGTCACCGTGTGGTGTTTGAAACCTGGCGAGAAACTGCCTTAATTCCGGTGCTTAAACCAGGACAGGTGGTAAGGTCAAGTCCGCTTGAATAGCTATAATCAAGAAGATTGATGGGGAGATGGGGAAATGGGGCAGATTTTTATTCAGGGTAATTATCCGGACATGATCTAATTCTCGATCACGCCACCTGCCATCATCCCGGACCCATGGTCAACTTGATTGAGGCTGCTGGCTGTCCGCTGTGGTACCTGCCCCCTGATGCTCCCGACCAAAACCGAACCCCCGAAGTGTTCGGCTGGGCTCAAAAGTCCTCATTCGCCAGGGCTGATATCACTGCCCTTGCTCGCAACA
>NZ_JAAHGN010001500.1:0-1272 GCF_010672485.1 Moorena sp. SIO2C4
TCTTGCTGATCGACGGGTAAAACAAACCGTTCTTATAGTTGAGCGCTTGTCTGGGAAAAGTGACGGCAGCTAGCCCGCCTTTCTTGCGGTACCTAAGCAGTTTTGGTCTATCGACTTGGCCTTTGTAGTAAAGGCTGACTAATTGGTTATAGCTAGTGATTGACTCGGCTACAGTTTTAAGAGTTTGTTGTGCTGACTGAGCCGCCATTGCCTTGTAATGAGGGTTGTCTTTCAAGCTGTTGCATAGCTCAGCATACTTGAGGGCGCACTTGTAAGTCTTCCAACCATAGCGCAGTTCATCCCCCCGCCAGTAAGTTGTAAATGCCTCTGGTTGCTGTTTCAACCAACTATAATGCTTCTGTTTGGAGTAATAGACTGCACAATTTATCAAGCTATTCGCTTGCTCACACTGAAATAGCCAGAAAGCATTTTCTTCGTCTGAAAACGTTGCTTTTACTGGAATTGTTTTGTACATCTTACTATCACCTCCCTCTCTTTATTATAACCTATTGGAATAGATACGGCGGGGTAAACCCCGTCCCGGGAGTTTCATCCCGGAGACGAAACCGTAAACCCTTTTGAAAAGGGAGGCTCTCACGTTCCCAGTATTTTTGGTAGTTCAGATCCCATGCTTTTAAACGATGGCGACCAATGGCATAAATCCTTTAGCTGCCATTTATTATAGAACTAGATGACAGAACTAGATGACGCACACAATAGTTTTTTGCCCATTAATTAAAATAACACCCCCATAGGACTACAGATCCAGATGGGGTTAGCCAAGACCAACTAACAACGGCGTAGCCTAATTGAGCTTAAGATTGACAATCTCAATCAGTTTTGATCAATTTTCAACCTACCCTACAAGGGACGCCAAGCCTTAACAACCTACCCTATGGGAACGCTAAGGGCGAACAACCCACAACCTTCAACCTTCAACCTTCAACCTTCAACCTTCAACCTTTAACCTTTAAACTTCAACCTTTAACCCCCAACCTCCAACCTCCAACCTCAAACTTTAAACCTTCAACCCCGCAACTCCCGAGAACGCTGATAAGACCCCAAAACCGCTTCAATCAAAGCCGAGCGAAAACCAGCCTTCTCCAACTTAGCGATCGCAGCAATTGTCGTTCCCCCAGGACTAGTAACCTGATCCTTCAATTGAGCTGGATGTATTTGAGTTTCCTTTAACAGCTGGGCTGTCCCCAATACTGTAGACTGGGCCAACTGCAATGCGATCGCTCTGGGTAATCCAGCTGCCACGCCCCCATA
>NZ_JAAHGN010001501.1:0-1261 GCF_010672485.1 Moorena sp. SIO2C4
GGGAAACCACGGCAAAGCGCGAGTGGGGGGAACCCCCTTTGGCGGCGCTGCCTCCCCTGTTCCGAAGCTGCATCGCTACTTGAGGTGCTAGCAGGCGGTTTAACTGCAGGGGGTTGGATGAGTAAAACAAGCAGGGATTTTCAAGCAGCCATATCAGCACCCTCAGCTTGTTTACTACCTCCCGTTGATTAGCTGACGACTGACGGCTGATAGCTGAATGCTTACGACTAATGAACGTATTGTGTAAATTTTTACAGGTTTTTTTTATTAAAAGTCAATGTATCTAGGTAATCTTTACAAACTATTTATACTTTGAGATTTATTTATTAAGTTTCCGAGAAGAAACGATTAACTATAACCTTAAAAAATTATTAAAATTAGAGTTTTTATTTCTCACTAAGCTTCCAATATGAAGATTTTGTCAAGAAATCTGTTCAAGTCAGCTTAATTCCTTAATGTTCCAAAATCATAGCAAAAGAAACAGCAAAAATTGTTCAGTTGTTGGCTCTCCTAGAGTGGCTAGGATAAATTAGTACAAAATAATCGCCATAGTCCTTGCTTAGTAAGCTCTTGAGTAATTTAAAAATGCAATTTTAATAAAAGCGATGCAGCTTCGGAACAGGGGAGGCAGCGCCGCCAAAGGGGGTTCCCCCCATGAGCGACTGCCGTGGTTTTCCCCGGAGACGAAACCTTAGACAGGGGAGCCTTTATGGTTGGTAGGCTATGCAGATGCATGGTTAAAACTTATTGATTAAGGCGAGCCTGTCTTACGGTAACTATCGCCAAAGGCGACGCTTGGCCGTAGGCCACGCCAAAGGCGAACGCGAACAAACCATGAGCGACTGCATCAAGACAATGTATTTTTAGTTTATTGAATCCCTTGCTCTTTAAGGGTTTAAGCTCATTTAAACTACTAATTTACTATAATCAGTCTAGGAGAGCCCAGTTGTTTAACTTTTTATATTTATTTTTTATCTTTAAAGTTTCGTTCAAGTTGTTTCAAGATTTTATACATTTCTGGAAGCCGATTGTAGATGGCAGATATTTTTAGCCAGAGTTTGTTGGAAATAGCAGGATAGCCAGAAACTATACTTCCGGGTTCTACATCTTTGTGGATTCCCGATTTAGCGGTCACAATTGCTCCATCCCCAACTTTCACTTGATTCGCAATTCCTACCTGACCCACCAGCAACACTTGATTACCTACTTTGACTCCTCCAGATAATCCAACTTGGGCTGCCAAGGCACAGTTTTGTCCCAC
>NZ_JAAHGN010001502.1:0-1261 GCF_010672485.1 Moorena sp. SIO2C4
TCCAAATTGGCGATAAGCAAACGGTATTGATGTTTGAAAAAGAAGACGATGCTACCCGCTTTGCTTTATTGCTCGAAGCTCAGGATTTCCCAACACCCACCGTGGAAGCTATCGATCTAGAAGAGATTGAGGAGTTTTGCCAATCGGCTGGTTATGAGTCGGAGTTGGTTAGTGAAGGAATGTTGGCCATGCCACCGGAAACAAATCTAGAAAAGACGGATTGGCAACCTGACCTCAAGAAAACCGAAGAACCTGACCTCAAGAAAACCGAAGAATCAGAAATATCAGATCTAGACCGCATTCGCCGTCAGTTGGAAAATTTATTGTAAGCTGATAAAAATTTGAGGAATACATTTGAACCGTCCACCTTCAGCCGTCAACCAAACAACCAAACAACCTATCCTTCACCGAACGCCAAAGGCGAACAACCAAACAACTAAACAACCTATCCTTCACCGAACGCCAAAGGCAAATAACCTTGGCCAAAAGGCCACCCTAGGCAAACAAACTACCCTAAGGGAACGCCAAAGGCGAACAACCTTGCCCAAAAGGCCACGCTAAGCGAACAACCTTAAACCCTTAAACCAAATAACCTTCAACCAAATAACCTTCAACCTTCAACCTTCAACCAATGACTAAATAATATAATGCAAAATTTAGAACAACGGGGACATCTACTGACCGAACAGATTAATCCCAATAGTCAGAACCTTGACCAGCTGACATCCCTAGAGTTAGTCGATCTATTTAATCAAGAGGATACCAAAACCCTAGATGCGATCGCAGCAGCTCGTAGCGAGCTAGCTCAAGCCATTGACTGCACTGCAAAGGCATTGCGTCAAGGAGGATGCCTCTTCTACGTGGGAGCTGGTACCAGTGGACGCTTGGGAGTCCTCGATGCTGCCGAATGTCCCCCCACCTTTTGTACACCCCCAGACCTAGTCCAAGGGATCATTGCTGGAGGAGCAGGGGCGTTGGTGCGGAGTTCTGAAGATTTGGAAGACCGACAGGAAGATGGTGCAAAAGCGATCGCCCATCGCCGGGTACATGACCTAGATGTGGTGGTAGGCATTACCGCAGGTGGGACCACACCCTTTGTCCACGGCGCACTCCAAGAGGCACGAGGGCGGGGCGCAACCACGATTGCGATCGCTTGTGTCCCCCCTGAACAGGTCAGTATTGATGCTGATATTGATATTCGGCTGCTAGTTGGTCCGGAAGTCCTAGCTGGCTCTACTCGCCTCAAAGCCGGTACTGTCAC
>NZ_JAAHGN010001503.1:0-1251 GCF_010672485.1 Moorena sp. SIO2C4
TGCAATGTAAGTCCGGAAACCGTAGCATTATCTTTTCAGAAGACCGGGGTCGGTATGTCAAACCGATTCTACCGAAGGGGAAAGTAAGGCGGATTGCTGTAGATGCTACCCTCAGAGCTGCTGCACCCTATCAAAAAGCTCGTAGGCAACGTCATCCTAACCGTCGGGTTATTATCGAACAAGGGGATTTACGATCCAAGCGCTTAGCCCGAAGAGCTGGCTCCTTGGTAGTTTTTGTAGTAGATGCGTCAGGGTCTATGGCTCTAAACCGGATGCAATCTGCTAAAGGAGCAGTGATGCAGCTTCTGACGGAAGCTTATGAAAACCGTGACCAAGTCTCCCTGATTCCCTTCCGGGGAGAACAAGCCGATGTGCTGTTACCCCCTACCCGTTCCATTGCTTTAGCAAAGCGGCGTTTGGAGCGATTACCTTGTGGTGGCGGTTCCCCTTTAGCTCATGGATTAACTCAGGCGGTGCATGTGGGCATGAATGCTCAATTGTCTGGGGATATTGGTCAAGTGGTAATTGTGGCAATTACTGATGGTCGGGGCAATATTCCCTTAGCTCGTTCCTTGGGAGAAACTCTACCAGAAGGGGAAAAGCCAGATATTAAAGGGGAATTGTTGGAAATTGCTGCTCGCATTCGAGCTAATGGGGTTCAATTATTAGTGATTGATACCGAGAGTAAGTTTGTTTCTACTGGTTTTGCTAAGGAATTGGCCAAACAAGCAGGTGGCAAGTATTATCATTTACCGAAAGCTACAGATAAAGCGATCGCAGCTATGACTAAGAATGCGATCGCAGATATTACATCTCGGTAATTAGCAAAGGGAATAGGGAATAGGGAATAGGGAACAGGGAATAGGGAACACGGAGTAGGGTAAACGCATCTTATTTTGAATTTTGAAATCCCTACTCGATATGAGATTCATACTATAAGTGTTTATGCTTATGAATTTTGAAATCTCTTCTGAGTAAGGCTTCTATAATTTAGATCCGTTTGCCCTGCTTGTGATCCCAAACCACAATTGATTGAGTTGTTCGCAGTTAGAGCATTTTTGAATCTGACCTGCGATCGCATTCAGGCACTGTTGAACTTTCCGATAACTGATCAATTCTTACCCAATGTCACGGCAATTGACAAAGAGGACATAGGCTGAGCATTCCAACCGGACAATCAGGTGTATTGGGATCTTCAACAATTTGGCGATATTGTAGATTCAGGCTAGGGAATGATAAACTAATTGGTAA
>NZ_JAAHGN010001504.1:0-1248 GCF_010672485.1 Moorena sp. SIO2C4
CCGCTCTCTACCCACTGTTGGCTTGTTCATTAGTTCCCTACGCTACCGAGATGATGTGCTCAAAACCGGTTGGTGGTCAGTCTTCCAACACCCCTTCAATTTCACCCAATACCACCTCGGTAACTATATTGATGTGATTACCTCCGAAGGGATGGGACAGGCATTTCTCAATAGTCTGGTTATCTCGATTCCCGCTACAGTCATTCCGATTGTGATCGCTACTTTTGCTGCCTATGGGTTTGCTTGGATGAAATTTCCTGGTCGCCAAGTCCTGTTTATGGTAGTAGTTGGTTTGCTGGTAGTCCCGTTACAGATGACTCTGATTCCGGTATTGCGAGTCTACGGATATCTAGGACTTTCCGGTACATTATTAGGTATTTGGTTAGCCCACACAGGCTATGGTTTGCCCTTAGGAATTTATTTATTGCGTAATTATATTGCTAGTTTGCCTCAGGAGTTAATCGAAGCAGCAGCAGTGGATGGTGCGTCTCATCTGACCATAGTTACCCAGCTGATTGTGCCTCTATCCATGCCTGCGATCGCATCATTTGCCGTGTTTCAATTTCTCTGGGTATGGAATGACTTGCTAGTTGCTTTAGTCTATCTCGGAGTTACACCAGACGTTGCCCCGTTAACGATCCGATTAACAAATATAGTAGGTTATCGTGGGCAGCAGTGGCATCTTCTTACCTCTGGTGCATTTATCACCATGATTGTACCACTGATTGTGTTTTTTGTTCTACAGCGGTACTTTGTGCGGGGGATTTTAGCCGGTTCGGTTAAGGGTTGAAACTCTTATCTATAGCAGTTCTTAATTGGGAGAGGTACTTTCGTCCTGGGTTTTAGGGAGCTTCAACAGCTGGGAGTAGGGAGTAGGGAGTAGGGAGTAGGGAGTAGGATTCAGTTTATCGAGGGTGAGATTCAGGGCTGACCTACTTTAGGTAATTCTGTTTCATTGGAGAGAGCGAAATTATCTAAAGAAACCTTTGCTGAATAGGCAATAGCATCCCGCTGGTACAAAATTAATAGGCTATTTGCGTTTAGAACCTTGTAACCCAAAAATCTATCTACTCCACTTACTACTTCCTGATAGTCATTACCATTGTAATGGGTAAATGCTATTGTGAGCATATCATTGTTTGTTAATCTTCCATCACCATTGGTATCTTGTTTAATAAGGTGGTATAAAACTGCTATAACTGGTTTAGATTCAACCCTGTTATTAGCTCTATCATTAGTTTCTGAAAT
>NZ_JAAHGN010001505.1:0-1246 GCF_010672485.1 Moorena sp. SIO2C4
GAGAGGTACTAATGCCATGACTAAAGTCTATGACTTTTCCATAGACTTTACTAGATATTGTGATACTTATTGTAACTGTCCACTAACCCCCTGGTGCGCGACCCGATTTTAGCAATCCCACTCTAGCTCAGGATGAAGCGATTGAAACCATTGCCCGTTGGAGTGCTTTGTTCTTGCGCGCTAATCTTCTAGATGATGCCAACGCTTTTGAGTTTGTATTCGATACAGGGGCAAAATTAGATCCTAATGTCACTGTGATTGCTGAGGTGAAAACTGTTCCGGAACCAAGTTCCCTGTTTGGGGTATTGGCAGTAGCTATGGGCGGTATTAGTTGGCTGTGGCAGCGTAAATAGGGGTTAGTGTGCTGCCCAGGGTAAGGGCAAAAATTAAGGCTCTCCTAGAGTGGCTATGATAAATTAGTATAAAATAATCGCCGTAAACCTTACTAAGTAAGCTTTTGAGTAATTTAAAAATGCATTTTTATTAAAATGGCATTTTTAGTTCATTGAATCCCTTGCTATTGAAGGGGTAATCGCTCATTTAAACTACTCATTTACCACACCCATTGTAGGAGAGCCAAAATTAATACAGCGGTTTGCACTTCAGTTAGGTACTTTCGTTTTGGGTTTGTAGGGACTTCGGAGCAGGGAGCAGGGACTGAGGCCGTGGGCCACGCGGGGCGCGTTCGGAAGTGGGAAGTCGGAAGTGGGAAGAGGAGAAACAATGTGTACCTGATAGTTATGCAAACCGCCGTAAGGAGTAATTATTACTAACAATATTGAAAAAAACTATTGAAAAAAAGTACAATAGTGCTGATAATCAAAGATTACTATGGTCATAATACTTGCCTTTTATCACATTTTGGCTCAATTTTTTCTGGGCTTACCCTGCTCTCTACTCCCTACTCCCTAAAATCCCAAGGGCTGGGTAACTCACCCGATTGATAACTGCTATCTATTTAATAGAAAGAAAGGGGTTGAAAAAAAATGCGATGCGCGAGCATTGAGCCGCTACGCGAACGCATTTGTTTTATGAATCTGGGGTATGCGATGCGCGAGCATTGAACCCCTACGCGATCGCATCAGGGAGTTGACTTGGTGATCGCGAGAGCTATGCCATCCTGTAGGTGCGAGTATATAGGTGCGAGTATAGCGATCGCGTAGCGTGGCCTACGGCCAATCGCTTTCTTTGTTAACTTAGAGTAGGTTAAGTCAGACTAGAGGGACTAAAGAACCATGAATGATCA
>NZ_JAAHGN010001506.1:0-1244 GCF_010672485.1 Moorena sp. SIO2C4
TGTTACACCGGTCGAACCATTAGAATAACCATTAGTCTAAATTAGTCTAAGTATTAGGCTAGTGGTAAGGTATTCGCTACAATAGGGTCAGATGATGGCTTCCATGCCCCACGCAGGGGGTTTCCGCCCTTACCCATGGGCTTACCCTAAAATCATTACGCTAGAACCTGTTTAATCGATTCGGTGACTTGCTCTAAGGAGAGATCACCATTAATAGATTTTAAAGCTGAGTGTTCTCGGTAAAATTCCACCAAAGGAGCTGTTTGATGGTTATAGACCTCAAGACGTGTGCGGATAGTTTCCTCATTATCATCTGTACGTCCCTCCTTACGACCCCTTTCCAATAGTCTGTCGATCAAAACCTGATCTGGCACTTCTAGGTTGATGGCACCATCCAAAGTTTGGTCAAGCTCCTGCAACAGGTCATTCAAGAAATGGGCTTGGCTGACGTTACGGGGAAAACCGTCTAAAATCCAACCATTTTGAGCATCGGGTTGATTTAGGCGATCGCGGATCAGATCTATGAGCAACTCGTCAGGCACCAATTCTCCTTTATCCATATAGGACTGAGCTTTTTGACCCAGGAGGGTTTGAGCACTTACAGCCCCTCGCAAAATTTCCCCGGTGGAAATGTGAGGAATCCCTAGTTGTTCAGCCACAATTTTGGCTTGAGTTCCTTTACCTGCTCCTGGAGGTCCTAAAAAGATTAATCTCTTCATGTGTCATGTGTCATGGGTAATGTGTCAGTTGGTTTTTGTCCTAGGCAATGAACAACAACCAACTGACCCGAAAATTTGAGGCTCATCCACCTAAAAAAGCTGCTGCGCCCATTGCCCAATCGCTTTATTGCTTGACCATACCTTCGTAACGCTGGGAAATCACGTAGGTTTGAATTTGCTTGGCTGTGTCAATGGCAACCCCCACCAAAATCAGCAACGATGTGGCACCTAATCCCCTAAATGTGGTTACACCAGTGGCGCTTTCGACTGCAGTTGGTACTACAGCTACCAGTCCTAGGAAAATTGCTCCTAATAAGGTCAGTCGGTTCAAAACTCTCTCTATATATTCACTCGTAGCCCTTCCTGGTCGAATACCAGGGATACTCGCCCCCATTTTCTTCAAATTCTGGGACATATCTACTGGGTTTATAATCAGTGAGGCGTAGAAGTAGCTAAAGAACAAAATCAAGACTAAATAGACAGCAACATAGACCAAGGAGTTTGACCATTGGGGTTGAGATAATA
>NZ_JAAHGN010001507.1:0-1236 GCF_010672485.1 Moorena sp. SIO2C4
TATTGCTCAAGCAAGGTAGAGCCAAAGTGTTTAGAAGGTATCCATTTACAATTATCCTAAAAGATTTGGAGGTAGGAAACTGTACGACTCATAATCACCAGTTAAAAATTGACCCAGGCGCAAAAACCCAAACCCTGGCTACGAGGCGGAAAATGAGGCCCCCCTAACGCACCCTACGCAACTTTTTTACAAATATGAGATGCACCCCATGCCTATTGCCTCTTGCCTATTACCTATTACCTATTACCTATTACCTATTGCCTCTTGCCTCTTGCCTCTTGCCTCTTGCCTCTTGCCTATTACCTGCTCCCTGCTCCCTGCTCCCTAAAACCCAGATATTTATACTTCAATCGTCCTGAAAATTGCTATATATATTACTATGGCTATTAATAGATTTCGTTTACGTCAATTACACGCTTGGTTTGCCCCAATTATGGTATTGCCAGTGTTGTTGACTGTGATTACCGGTTCCTTGTTTCAGGTGGCAGCTCTTACTGATAAAAGTAGTGAATTTATTTGGCTTTTGGATCTGCACAAAGGAAAATTTGGTGCCATTAACTTACAAATGATTTATCCGTTTCTCAATGCCTTTGGTTTATTAACCTTAGCAATTACAGGTATTTCTATGTGGTTTCAGACTCGGCGACGGGTTATAGGGCAGCGCTCACGAAATAGGGAATGAAAACCCTATAGTGTGACCATAAACGTTATCCTATCGTAAGCATGCAGCCGTCAGCCGTCAGCCGTCAGCCGTCAGCTAAAAGCTCAGGCTATGGAACCTTCAGGTGATGTAACAGAGATTAAACCAATGCTTACTTGTTTTATTCAAAAGCACCTCAAGTAGCCCATTAGCTGATAGCTGATACGCGACACGCTGATAGCTGAATGCTTACATCCTATCGGTAGTTTAATCCACACTTCATTTAATAAAAAATTACAACAAACAAGCGGTCATAAACGAAGTTATAGCGCTACGCGCAAGTAAGAAGTCAGAAGTCAGAAGTCAGAAGTAAGCTATGACTGAGTTTCAGAGTTTAGGAGCGATGCAGAGGTGCGACCCGTGGCGAATTTAATTCGCCAACGGAAAACGCACCATTACGGTCTTGGGGGTTTCCCCCATGAGCGACTGCATCAAGACAATGTCAAACACCTTAATGCGTAGTGCTATATTAACTCAACTTAATATATAGCAATTCTCATAATCATGAGGTACACAGGATTTTTTACCACTCCCCC
>NZ_JAAHGN010001508.1:0-1236 GCF_010672485.1 Moorena sp. SIO2C4
TCCCAAAATGGGCGACGAGGCGGAAAATGAGTTCGAGCCCTTCCCTAACGCACCCTACGCAACTAATTTAAGGTGCTATCCAACGTAGACTATCTAGCTTAGCCTTGGTCAGAACCTCAAGGGGAGGTAACTTATGATAAGGCCCTTCCCAGTTAAGGGGTTGATAGACGTATAGGATCGAGGCATTTTCCTCAAACTTACAAAAAACTTTACCAGTGGACTCTTCCACACCTGGCAAGCAGTCTAGTTTCTCGTGTCCAGGAGTGGCGGAGTAGGCTATTCCTACCTTCACATCCTTTGGACCAGGTATGCGATCGCTTAGCACTTCAATCCTGCCGATTTTCTGCTGGGAGATGTCGGCATCGATTTCCACTACCGGGCTATCTTGCCAGTAGGCTCTGAAGATATCGTAAGTTTCCCCTTCAGCAGAGGTGGTTTCTTTTTTTACGGTATAACTGGGCAGAGCACTCTTGATGGTATCAGCATCAAAGTTGCTAGTTTTGTTGAGTTTACCCAAACCGTCTGCAGTCAGCCTGAGATTAGACTTAGTTTCAGGGGGGGAAGGTTTCTTGGCGCAAGCGCCCAGGATACTGGTGAGTAGGACTATGGTGGTTACAGTAAAGAGTGTTTTTCTATACAATCTTGTTACAGAGTTTATCTTAACTACTAATTACATTAGCAAGAAGGTTAAACTTAAACAATAATACTTGTTCTACTTAGCCCAAGACACTATCATGGCACTTTGACCCCAGCAACTGTTTTTGACCGCACCCATTGTCCAGGCACAAGGCGATGGGTTCCGCCGACGATGACTTGATCCCCTGGTTGGAGGGTACCGCGAACCAGAATGCGGTTACTCTGTGTCTGCAAAATTTCCACATCTCGCCGTTCGACACTGAAGACGTGAGTTGCACCAGAAAGATCCGATTCAGCCAATTCCCCCAAGACGTAGCAAGACCACAAACCACGTACTCCTTGCACTAGAGCGGTGGTGGGCAGCCAGTAACCAGCAGTAGGAATAGTTTCAGCTAATTTCCACCTCGCTACCTGTCCAGGGGACACTTGCCTGACTGCCAAGGGATCCAGGGTGAGGACAACGGTTAAGGTACGGGTGCTAGAGTCTAGTTCGGGCAGAATTGAGGAAACTCTTGCTGGATAAGTTTTCTGTCCCTCAAAGGGTGACGGTAGTGATAAACATGTAGTGATGGCCTGATCAACCCAGGGTAAACGCATCTA
>NZ_JAAHGN010001509.1:0-1235 GCF_010672485.1 Moorena sp. SIO2C4
TTCAAGGGGCGGGTTTTCACCGCCATCCAATAGATAGTTAGAAATCTTTTGAGGGTGTTACCCTCACGATTCCCCTTACTCATACCCCTCTAGTTTCTAGAGGCTCCTAGTAAGAACGAGCCGCACCTCCAGTCCAGCTAACTGTCTTACTCGTATAGGCTTCACAAACATCCACTACTATTTTGCCGGTTTCCGAAGCTTTATGCTTTAAAAACTCTTTAAACCTAAAATGGGAAAATGTGAGCAAATTCCGTACAGTTTTTGACCGGATTTTTCTTTTTCCTTTTTTTGACATTTCAGACGTCTCAAAAGTTGGAAGTAATATCACATCAAAGTGGTCAACTAAGAATCGAGCAGCTTTGTGATGGAGTTCGTTTATTAGATTTTGAATTCTAATGATAATTCGCCTAGCAGCTTTCCTCATTCGTCGCTTCTGATTCCTAGACGCCTTGCTAATTTTTGACAGTAAATTATCAAGATGAGTACAAAGTCTCTGAATTCTGGAAAAATCTCCGTGACCAATCTTTCCTACAGAATTTTCGCTAAAAAACGTCAGAAATGTTCTAACACCGGGGTCTATCGCTACCACTCTACCTTGGTTATCGGCTTTCGTTTGAGTAGTTTGATGAGGGACTGTTAAATAGTAGTCCCCATTCGTGCTGGTTAATCGACAATCTCCCCTGTTATCAGGCAAAGATTCGGAAAAGGTTAAAGTCCCTAATTTTGTGTGATAAACCCCCTTCTCCGAGACCGCTGACTTTGGGATGTAGCAAGACTGAACAGGATTTTTTCGAGACCTAAACCTAACCCGATTAATTTGCCCAGTCTTTTTGTACTTTTTCTTGGATTCCCTGACAGCGGTGCAAGCATCCTTAATCGCTATGGATTTAATTTGATAAGGCACTGCTTTACACCACTCGGGAAGGTCATTTAATATCCCAGTTTTGATAGCTTTCCAATTAGCTTTTATTTCGCCATTTTGGAGTATCTTGACGGTTTTATTGAATACATAACGGGACACTCCAAACCATTTACGAATAATGGAACGTTGTTCAGCATTGAGGAATATCCGAATCTTTTTTGATTTTTGCCCCGTACTTTCGGAGTCCGTGAACCCGACAAGAGAAGACGTGAATGATTCAGAGAAGATCCGCTGTGAGTTCGGATCCTCGACAGCTTTCAGGCTGGTCGAGAACCAGGATTTTGCCACCGTTGAGCTCTGCCAGGTATTCAAA
>NZ_JAAHGN010000151.1:0-10181 GCF_010672485.1 Moorena sp. SIO2C4
GGGCAACTCAAACTTATTGGCAACCCCAATCGTCGCCCAATGTACCGTGGCGATCGCAACTGTACCTCCAACGAGACTTAGTAAAACAGCTTCTAGAATAAACTGCAGCCTAATCTCTGTCTGGGTTGCGCCGATTGCTCGCCGCAGGCCAATTTCTTGGGTGCGTTCAACCACTGAGGCAAGGGTAATATTGGCAATGCCAACACCGCCAACCAAAAGCGTAATGATTGCTAGGACTAGCAGTCCCCGGGAAACAAATACCAGTGTTTGCCGTTGCTCCAAGATATCATCAATGTTATTCTGAGCCCAAAACATTCCACCTGGGTAGCGTTGGGATAACAGCTGCTGAGCCTGCTGTTCTAGGTCTTTCATGTCTTTGAGATTGTTGGGGCGCAGCTGAAGTCCTCCGATATCACGACCGCCGCTCAAAACTCTATAGAGGGACAAGGGCACCAGCATCTCACCGTTTGGTTTATACTCTGCAGTTCTTAGCTTAGTTTCGATTACCCCTATGACGATATAGGGCTGGTCAGCGGCATAAAGGCGTTGCCCTATCGGGTTTTGCCCAGGAAAAAGTTGCTCTGCCAAAAATTGATCTATGACCGCCAAAGGTCGATAGTTGGCAAAATCAGCAACACTGAAGAACCGCCCCTGCAGGATTGCTCGACCCGAAGTCAGCAGGTAGTCTTGGGAAACTGCATGGATAGAAAGGTTCGCCTGCTTATCTTGGAAGATGACTTGACCGCTATCAAACCCAGTATAGGTACTGATGGCATACAAGCCTACCATTCTCTGTTTTAAGAATTCCATATCTTCTAGCTGAAGCTTTCTGCCATCGTTGGTCCAATAATAGACGCTCAACTGAGGTGCTTCTCGCTCGGCTAGTTGTTGTTCAATAACAGTTCGGCTGATACTGCGTATTTGTAAGGTGGCGCTGACTGAAGCGACCCCCATAAAAACGCCCAGGGTTGTTAGCAAAGAACGTAAGGGGTTACCACTTAGAGAGTTGTAAGTTAGAGCAACTAAGTCAAGGGGTGAGATGCTCATGAGCAATTCAAAATAAATAAATAAATAAATAAATAAATAAATAAATAAATAAATAAATAAATAAATAGCAAGTGTTTTGGCTGCTTCTGAAAAGTTTTGAGCAACCATTGCTTCGATTTGCTTTACTGCTCTGCTTTGGGGATAACAGGCATTCCTGGGTTTAGGGACGATCCAGTGGGGGGCAAAACTATCACGTCGCCAGGGCGTAGTCCCGACGTTACCTCTACCTTTGTTAAGGCCTCTAGCCCCAGTGTTACACTGCGTTTTTGAACCTTGCCTTGAGTATCCCGTACCCACACGAAGGCATTAGCTCCAGAATTTTGAATCACGTCCGTGTCCAAAACTACTACATTTTGGCGTGCAGCCACAATAATCTCAACATCCAATTTGCTACCAGGAATCAGCGTCTTGCTGGGTCGATCCAGCTTTATAGTTGCAGTCACCGTGGCTTGACCAGAGCTTTTTCCCTTCTCACCATTATTATTTGAGGTAGTTGCCAGTTTTGACACGCTTTGAACTCTGCCAGTGAAACTTTTGGCGTTTGGTCCAATCACTCTAACGCGGGCAATTTGATTGACTTGAACGCGGACAGCATCAAGGGGTGAAAGCTGGAGTTTTACTATTCCTTGTGAGGGATTGCCGAGGGTCAGCAGAGCATCGCCCAGCTTGACCACTTCTCCAACTTTGACATTGATTTCCAGCACTGTTCCATTCAGGGTTGCCTTGACAAGGTTTTTCTGTATTTCCTCCTCAATTTTTTTTCTCTCCAGTCTCAGGCGTTCCAGTTCATGAGTATCTGTACTGACCTGTGACTGAGCATCCTGCAATTGAGCTTCAGCAGTCAGAACTTGGTTTGACAGTTCCCGCTGTTTACTTTGGCGCTGCTGTTGTAGACTCTGCAGTTCCAGTACCGTGGTGTCAACGGCTAACTCAGCATCCCGCAATTGAGATTTAATCGTTAGGATTTGGTCTTTCTGTTGCTGAAGTTCATTTTCTGGAATAAAGCCCTTTTGCAGGAGAACCTCACTTTCTTGGAGTTCCCGTTGAGCAGCGTTGAGTTTTGCAGTAAGTTCTAGAACTTTTTCACGGTTGCGAGCCAGCTGGAGTTCCTGCTTGCGCATCTCTACCTCTTGGAAGGCAAGTGCCTGGAGTTCCTTTTGAGCCACTGTCAGCTTTTGGGAGGCTTCAATAGTTTTCTGACGGTTGCGCTCTAGCTTCAGTTCTTGTTTCTGAATCTCTAACTGCTGTTGCGCAAGGGCAGTTTGGCGCTCTGGATCCCTCAGAATTACCAGTGTCTGACCTAATGCAACACTATTACCCACACCAACAAGTATCTGCTCTACTGTGCCATCTACTGGAGATTGGAGAGTTTGTTGACCACCTAGTTCCATCGTCCCGCTCTCGTTAATCACTTCCTCAAGATAATCTTCTTCCACGGCCAACAGACTTACCTCTACTGGCTCGGAGGGACGATTCTGATTCCAGTTGTAGAGTAGCAAGCCACCAGCAGTAGCTATGGTCAGCATCCCTGACCAGCCGATCCATTTAACTCCACTCTTAAATTTTTGTTTTGCCCTTGTGCGATCAGCCACAGTCTTCATGGACAAGTCTAGTTACCCCTTTAGTATTCATAATTTACTTTTAATGTCAATTAAGGGTTGAAACCCTTGTAATTTCCTCAATAGTTCCAAAACCATGATTTTGAACCCTTACGGGTATCTCCTCCGGAGAGGCTGCGCCAACGCCAGTCGCTTTATGCCGGGGAACTCGTCCACCGCGCTGGCTCACAAGTCTCGAAACCCTTATGGGACAAGAGGGGTTTTTAATTTAGATCAGGCGTAATTTTATTTTACCTACTGCTGCTTAGTAGCAAGAAACCATCAATAGACCCAACTTCCAACAAAAGATGCCTTAAAACTCCCGGTTCGCTTATTTTCGGCGTTGCTGAATACTGGAATGGTTAAACAGAAAGGGGAATTTTTTTGGCTCTTCCGGACTTACGGCGGTTTGCATAACTATGAGGTACATTAACAAAAATCAGCAAACCAGTTACGGAAATCTTAAGGTGCGCTTTCCGCATTAAGAATTAAATTCGCCACGGGTCGCACCTGTGGATAGGATAACAGAATGGCTATTTCGGATACTAACCTAAATTTTCCAACCTTGGGGTCCGTTTGATTCACCTCAAGATGCGTTCGCGTAGCGTGGCCTACGGCCAATCGCATGGTGCTACAGCAGCAAACCCTGGCAACGATGAAGCGAATCCCTTGTCGAGTTGGAGTAGAGCGATCGCTTGATTTTGGTCAGGACTTACCCATTGCCCCCTAAATCCCCCAAACTTGGGGGACTTTCTCAGTAGTACCCCCCATATTTGGGGGGTTAGGGGGGCGAACCCAACTAAACTTCGTAAGTCCTATTGGTATTAAAGCTATCAAGCTATCATGCTTAATCTCAGGGCAATTGGAACGTGCCATTTAGTTGAGCTTGGCTTCAATAAATATTATACATAACCTACACATAAATCATACGTTTAGCTAACGCGATTGGCCGTAGGCCACGCTACGCGAACGCAAACTTCCATCACTTTAATCTTCTTTATTAAGTCGCAAACTCGTTAATTAAAAAGTTCGTAATTAATCGAGATTGACCCAATTCAAAACCTTAAGAAGTTATACGAACTTTTAGATATTTTATTTTTTGATATGGATTGACATACTGAAAATAAGCAATCCAGTTCAATGTGGCAAAAAAAAACCCGATTAGACTAGCATCTATCACCCCTTAGCCTGATAAAAATACAATGACTAAAAAATTACTCACCAAATTAACAGTTGCTACCACCAGCCTAGCCTTAGTCACCTTAGGAACTACCAGCAGCGCACAAGCAACAAGCTTAACTGGACTGATTGAATTTGGGACTAATGGATCAGGAAGTACGAACAGTCCACTTGTTTGGGATACCGGTGCTGATAATAGCTTTTGGGACTTGTTCGTTACCAGCGATGGTGAAGACGGTGAATTCATTAATGGCTCAAGTACTCGCAACATCGACTTTGAACTAACAGAAGGTATCCATACATTTACGATTTATGGTGATGGGAGAAGCGATTTTGCTAATCGCAGCAGTGATTACGGTTTGAATTTGTTTTTCAATGGAGAGACCGCCAATCCAGGGATTTCAGTCTTTGGAGAATTAGCCCGGTCCAAATGGTTACTGGGACATGGTGGGACAATTTACATTAAACGTAGAAACTACAAACTTAGAAACTACATCTGTCCCTGAACCGGCTTCAGTGCTAGGTCTGCTGAGAGTGGGTGCATTCGGTGTTGGTGCAACCCTCAAGGGCAAAAAGAAACAGCAAGCCTAAGCTGGCCTTCTCAAGAAATTAGCAATCTTAACAAATTACCAATATATAGCAGTTCTCAATTGGGTATTGAGAGCTGCTATATAGTGTAGACAATCTATACCTAAGCCATACGTTGAGCAAACGCGATTGGCCTATGGCCACGCTACGCGATCGCAAACTTTCGTAAGCCTTACTAAAAATGTAGGCTAACGGAATTTGATATAACACACCGAACTCTTGACTAGCTCCTACCCGATCGAGACATTAATCATTTTGAATAACGAAGTAGGCGAAGCCAAAGAACGAAGCAATTAGGATTTCAGCAAAAGGGCTATCATCTTTGTAAGCATTCAGCTATCAGCCGTGAGCCAAAGGCTCACGCTACTTGAGGTGCCGTCAGCTAATCAACGGGAGGTAGTAAACAAGCTTACGGGCTGGTACGCCTGGTTGAAAATCCCTGCTCGTTTTACTCATCCGACCCCGTGCAGTTCTCGGGCCTGCTAGCACCTCAAGTAGCGTGCGCGTAGCCCATAAGCTGATAGCTGATAGCTGACGGCTGAATGCTTACTCATCTTTTGGTTTGCTTCTAGCCATAATTTTGATTACTGACCTGGTATTATAGCAGTTTTATATGGTTATATCACACTCAGGTTAGCCGCCAAGAATCATGTAGGGTGCAAAGTAAATGGCAGTGCTTAACTCACAATACCTGATTGATATTCAGGAAGGATTAGGATTTGCTGAACAATTAGTGTTTTCCAACACAGGGCAATATCTGAGTGATATCCAAAGAGCAGTTTTGCAAAAATCCTGGCAAGGGCAACGCAAAACCTATGACCAAATCGCTCAAGAGTTAGGCTATTCAGCAAGTTATATCAAGCAGACCGTTGCCCCTAAATTATGGAAACTGTTCTCAGAGGCACTAGGGGAAAAAGTCAGTAAAACCAATTTTCGCAGTGTACTCGAAAGACGACAGGTCAATCAAGAATCGAGTCATACTCAGGAGCAGATTGGGGTATTGAAACAGCGACTAGAGCCTTACTACAAAGGGAAGGTGCAATCTACAGCTAAGCAACAGATCTCAAATGTTCTTTTTCCTAACCATCCCCAATCCCAAATCCTCAATCACCAATCCCAGCAGTTGGAGTTACCAGAGGGAAGAGTTCCTTTAGCTTCCCGATTTTATGTCGAGCGAGTCCCCTATGAATTTAGGTGTTACGAAGAGATTGTTAAACCAGGAGCCTTTATTCATATTAAAGCACCCAGACAGATGGGTAAAACATCCCTGATGGTCAGGATTCTGGCTCATGCAGAAACTCAGGGTTACCAAACTGTGCGTTTGAACCTTCAACGAGTGGATGTTGAAATTCTCACTAACCTAGATAAATTTTTGCGTTGGTTAGCCTACAATGTCACCCGCAAGCTGAACCTAAAACCTATGCTGGATGATTATTGGCATCAGGACCTCGGTAGTAAAGTCAGCTGCACCACCTATTTCCAAGACTATAGCAATTCTCATAGCTATGAGAATTGCTATAAGTTGTACAGTATCGAGCTGGTGAATTGGTCAGACAATCACGTGATGGTTAGCTGCAATTTGTATCAGCGATACTTTAGCGATCGCGTAGCGTCGGCTTTGCCGAATCGCTTTAATAGTTATAGCGCTACGGGCTGGCAACAGGCAACAGGCAACAGGCAACAGGCAACAGGCAACAGGCAACAGGCAAGCCAAGTTTTACAAAGCTTGTAGTAATTTATGCCTCACCATTATTTGTAAATACCCGACGGCGTATTGCTATAGTAATCGGAAATATAGGGTTTTCCATACTTATGAGATACACAGGATTTTTTCCCAATTCCGAAGTTCCCTATTCCCTCTTCTGAGTTCCCTGTTCCCAGATCCGCTGTTCCCTGTTCCCTAAAATCCCAAAATTCTGTACCTCACCCAATTAAAAACCGCTATATTGCTATATAATCGTTACTGTTCAAGGCCCCCCGATAGCCTGCAGAGCTTAAACAAATATCTGCCAGTAACATTATGACCTCTTGCCATAATACCAGCACCGCCGTCATTGAAGACTCGAAAGGGGTTAAGCGAGTTGCCTTGCTAGGAATGCCCAACACGGGCAAATCAACCTTCTTTAACCGTATCACAGGTACCAGTGCTCACGTTGGCAATTGGCCCGGCATTACTGTAGATCTACTACAAGCTAATGTCCAACTCAATGGCGAACCTACGGAATTCGTAGATTTACCAGGAATTTATGACCTGAACGGATTTTCTGATGATGAGAAAATTGTTCAAACCTTCTTAGAAAATTTTGCTGTTGATCTATTTATTATTGTTCTCAATGCTTCCCAAATTGACCGTCAAATTCGCTTGGCATTGCAGGTAAAAGCCCTAGGTTTACCTGCAGTGGTGATGCTGAATATGGCTGATGAAGCTAAGCAATATGGAGTTAAAATCAACACAGAAAAATTATCCGATAATTTGGATATGCCTGTGTTCCTCATTAGTGCCAAGTATGGAGACGGCTATATGAGGGCATACCTAGAAATTTCTAAAACATTAAACGCACAAGAAGAATCGATTAATAGAGATAATCGAATAGATAATCTAAAAACTCGTTTATCTGAGCATAGCTCTATTTCCACTAAAGAGATAGAATCAGTACTAAATGGTGCGGTAGAAATGCCCTCTGAGATGGCAGTCAATTTAACTGCCAGGATTGATAAGTTCCTGCTGCATCCGATATTGGGATTACCCTTGTTCTTCTTAGGAATGTTCCTGGTATTTTGGGTGGTTTGGACTGTGGGACTCCCCTCTCAAGACCTGATGGATGATATGACTGGCTGGATTCAAGGTGCCATAATTGAGCCTGTCATCCAACCCTTACCCACAGTGATTCAAGACTTTTTGATTAATGGGATTTGGAACGGTTTAGCTACCGTTGCTTCCTTTGTTCCATTAATTGTGCTGTTCTTTATCTTAATGGCAATTCTAGAAGATAGTGGCTACCTATCCCGTTCTGCCTATTTAATGGATATCTTTATGGAACGGTTGGGGTTAGATGGTCGCAGTTTTGTGATGCAAATGATGGGATTCGGCTGTAATGTGCCCGCATTAATGGGAACTAGAGTTATGCGATCGCAAGCCTTGCGACTGCTAACTATGCTAGTGATTCCTTTTGCTTTGTGTGCTGCCAGACTCCAGGTATTTGTCTTTATCATTGCTGCTGTATTTCCCCATGGTAACGGAGCGTTAGTATTATTTTCCCTATACCTACTTAGTTTTGTAGCCGCCATTGTCACTGCTGCTCTTTTCCAAGGAGTCTTTAAAAACGAGGAACCTTTTATTATAGAATTACCCCCTTACCGAATTCCCACCCTCAAACAAGTGTTACTTAGAGGGTGGGGAGAAGTCAAAGAATTTTTGCAACGAGCATCTGGGTTTATTACCTTTGGCTGTGTTGCCGTTTGGTTCATCACGAATTTACCGCCAGGAGCGACAGGATTGGATACCATTGGCGGGCAAATTGGACAATTTTTCAGTCCGGTCATGAATCCCATTGGTATTAATCCCCATTTAACCCTAGCTCTAATTTTTGGTTTCATTGCTAAAGAAATTGTGATTGGCTCTTTAGCTGTAATTTATGGACTTAACTCCGTTGCTGTTAGTCAGCAGATAACTGATACAGTGACATTTATCCAAGGATATAGTTTTTGTATCTTTTGCTTAATCTACACTCCCTGTTTAACTACCGTTGTTACCCTATTTAATGAGGCAAAATCATGGAAATTTACCCTATTTTCCTTAGTGTTTTCCTTAGGGTTGGCTTGGGTAGCTAGCTTGATATTTTACCAGGGAGCTTTAGCACTGGGATTTCAATGAAGAGATAGCACTTCTCAATTGGGTGAGGTACAAATTATTGGGTTAATGGGAGTCGGGAGGGGGATTCCCACTTATAGCACTATGCGCTACTGTTAGGACATTCCTAAACTCCGAAACGTAAGTAATCGCTGACTTTTGACTTCTGACTTCTAACTTCTGACTTGCGCGTAGCGCTATATCCTCCCTGAGCAAGACAGTCAAGAACATCGCAATGAGCCAATGACCAATCATAAATGTATTATTTTTTACAGAAAAATTTATTTTTCGTGGTATATATGTCATGCTGGTGTTAGTTAATTGGAGTGGAAGCCCCAGTAAGGGGCTGGGAAAATGCAAAAAATCGAGGCAATTATCCGAGCCTATAAGCTCGAAGACGTCAAAATCGCTTTAGTCAATGCTGGTATCGTTGGCATGACCGTGTCTGAAGTTCGGGGATTTGGACGGCAGAAAGGTCAAACTGAACAGTATCGCGGTACAAAGTACAGAGTAGACTTTCTTCCCAAGGTCAAGCTAGAAGTGGTTGTTGAAAATGGCTTAGTTGACATGGCAGTAGAAAAAATTCTCGCTGCTGCTCACACTGGTAAAATCGGCGACGGTAAAATTTTCATCAGTCCCATTGAGCAAATTGTCCGGATTAGGACTGGGGAAAGGAATCTAGAGGCGGTTTAATCCCTAATCAAGTAGGGTGGGCAAAAACAGTTTGCTTATTTTGATAATTCTAGATTAGAATACTTTGCCCACCCTACTTTAATTGGTATTTTTTTTACTTGAGCTTGTCCGGTGGGCAAAAACAGTTTGGTTCAAATCAGTATTAATGATTAGATTACTTTGCCCACCCTAATTGAATTGGTATTTTTTTTACTAAGTGGTGATGGGTAATGTAAGCATTCAGCTATCAGCCAAAGGCCAAGGGCTTTTCCCCAGACTTTCAATTTTATTCTAAGCTGACCGCTGACAGCTGAACGCTGTTCGCGTACGCGTGCGCGTAGCGCATATGCTTACAATCCAGGCACGATTTGCTAAGTGATTAGTAGGACTTAGTTTAAATTAGACTCGTAAAACATTGATTTGCTCCGATCCTGTACTGGCCAATCGTCGTTTTCACCACCTATAATTAATTTTTCAATCTCCACATATTCTTTGGCAAGTTGCCGGAGAGAATTAATTAAAATATCAAGAGCGATCGCATCACTAGTTCCTAAATCAAACCAGCAGCGCCCCCAAGTGCCTTCATACTCAAACTCGCCCTGATTATGCATCAAGGCCATTAAACTCTTTTCCGCTACTCTATCATCATATTCCATGTAGCTGATTTCTAGGCCAACCTCTTGCACTGGCAGGTTTTCTGCATCAAATCCTCCCAATTTACCTAATAAAAACCAGGAATTGAACAGTTCTTCCACATATTCCTTTTCCCGATAGGAAGGAACAGTGCTAAATTCTATCCAAATCCACAAATCAAATGGGTTAAACTCACGAAATATAATTTGCATATCGTTTAGGGAACAGGGAACAGGGAATCGGGAACAGGGAATCGGGAATCGGGAATCGGGAATCGGGAATCGGGAATCGGTGAAAAGCAATTATTTTAACTAACACTTAGTTTTTTTTATCGCCATTAATCCCGAATATCGGATATTAACTTTTTGATTAATCCTGATTTTTTTCAAACCCTATCTTATCACAATTTTAAACGAGTTGTGAAAAATATAGTTATGAAAAATCACCAATAGTGAGAGAGGGAGCAGGGAGCAGGGAGCAGGGAGCAAGGAGCAGGGAGCAGGGAGCAGCTCAAGGGCACCTAAGCAGTTGTGGAGAGCCAGTTGCTAATCTAAGTCCCCATCTCCCCATCTCCCCATCTCCCCATCTCCTGCTCTTCCTGTGATTCCCTCAAA
>NZ_JAAHGN010001510.1:0-1232 GCF_010672485.1 Moorena sp. SIO2C4
TCCAATAGCACTGCTCCACGCAGTGCTATTGGAAGCACTGCTAATGGCACATTGATTATTGCTGCTTTTCAGTATAGTCATACTGGACGTGGCCCAACATTAAGGGAAACAGCTCAGTTGATGCAGAAATTGGGAGCCATTAATGCCCTCAATCTTGACGGGGGTAGCTCAACTGGACTTTATCTAGGTGGTCAACTCCTAGATCGCTCTCCCTATACAGCAGCACCAGTTAACAACGGTCTGGGCATCTTTTTTACACCTGTTCCCTAATAGTTTAAGAAGTATTAAGTATTAAGTATGAAGGAATTATGAAGTGCTCATATTTATTAAGATTTTCCGAAATCACGAATCCCTTAACTATAGGTTTATTCAGCTTCCACTTAGGTCAAGATAACTATATAAGAGTGTAAAGAATTGATATAAATTCAGGTAATAGACTAATCTGACATTAAAAAAATAGTTATAGTTTGCTAGGTTTGGTTATAGTCAATTATCCTTGATTTTGTTTAAGCTAGAAATTAGTAACCGATTAGTCAACTTTCCCAAAATCACTTAGCTAGACGTTTTCAGTAACAAAACCATGGTTCAGTCAAAAGAAATTTCTCAAGTTTCCGCAATTACCCTACAGTCATCCCGAGTAGCTGAAGGCGTTGCCGCTACCGAACTACGACCTTGGGGGTCATTCACTGTCTTAGAAGAAGGACGGGGATACAAAATCAAGCGCATTGAAGTCAAGCCGGGTCATCGCTTAAGTTTACAGATGCACTACCATAGGAGCGAACACTGGATTGTTGTCAGTGGTACAGCTAAAGTTCTTTGTGGCGATAAACAAGAAATTATTCATCAAAATCAATCAACCTATGTTCCCCAAGGCCATGCTCATCGACTAGAGAATCCTGGTGTTATTCCCCTCGTTTTAATTGAAGTTCAGAATGGAGAATACCTCGGAGAAGATGACATTATTCGTTTTGAAGATGACTATGCCCGTAGCAAAGCAGAAGACAAATAGATTGAGTCAAGTCGCTTGACCGTAGGTCACGCTATAGGCATTGCCGACGCTCCTTGAGGTGCGAACGCTCCAATTCAAAATTAAAAATTATTAATTCAAAATGACAATCAGTGGGGGCTTGTACCCGCCACTGATTGAAGACCACAACTCGCTTGACCGTAGGTCACGCTGCGCGAACGCTCCAATTCAAAGTTCAAAATTATTAATTCAAAATGATTCGGAC
>NZ_JAAHGN010001511.1:0-1230 GCF_010672485.1 Moorena sp. SIO2C4
CTGAATTTTGCCCCCCTAGCCCCCCAACTTTGGGGGGAACAAGAGTCAATTTGCTTCTAAAAGTCCCCCAAAATTGGGGGATTTAGGGGGCTTGGATGTAGCAAATGAGACTTCTCAGACAACCTCTTATTATTGCCTATTGCCTATTGCCTTTTGCCTTTTACCTGAAAAGCATAAGCAATGTCGCTAAAACGTTGTTGACTCAACTAACAACCTAATTTTCCCAATCTTGGCTAGTATCACACAAAAAAGTATCCTGAATCACCTCATCAAAGGAATAAAGACAAGCTTCTGGGAACGTTCGTATTGGCAAATTAGTTTCTCGCAAAGCCAAATCAACACCTGCTTCTTGACATCTCCCCCACTTAAAAGAGGGGGATTCTCAAAGGATGTTACGCGGTAGGGTGAACCCGTACCGCTCCACCTTTGTTTCGATATGATTTAGACAGATCAGTGAATAAATCGTATCTATGTGGGAGTGTCAAAGCTCCCCTAACCACCTTAGTCAAGTCGAATGACTGTGTGGTTACTTTGCGGATAATGTTGGCAGCGCCGTTACAATCGGCGTTGATAAACTTCCCGGAAGCAGTCCTGTAAAGTCCGCGTCTAACTCTTTTACCAGAGGGTTTCCATCCTTCGGGTTTTTCACCTATTTTCGGCAAGGAATCACCATCCAAAAAAGACGCTTTACTGGTGTAAGACTCTTCAGTAATTATTAGATTTATTCCGTACTCAGTACAGAGCTGCTTAATTCTTTCGATTAACCTTTTAGTGGGAATGGCTACAAACTGCTGATTGCCTTTCTTTCCCATGTTGGAACAGTTTTTTTGCCCTTCATTCCAACCAAATACCAGGTTTCCTATTCCATCATGCAGACATCTATTAACAATAAACCGAGCTGCTTTGTTGATTGCATCTCGCATTTGGTTGTTGCGTTTCAGCTGGATTCTATCTAAATGGGAATCCCAGTATTTTTCTGATTTACCAGATTTGTGCTTGGCTACTAACCGGCAATATCCTTGGTTCATGGACTTGAGCTTTCGACCGTCAATAATAAATCCTTTTCCCAATGTCGAAACGCAGGTCAACCAATTATCGCCACCGTGATCTATTCCGATCGCCTGAGAGTAATCAAGACTTGGATTATCGGTTACTGGTTGCTTCCCATCATCAATCACCCAATCTATCCACAATTGTCCATAGCAAGGACGAATTGTCACTTCTTTGACC
>NZ_JAAHGN010001512.1:0-1228 GCF_010672485.1 Moorena sp. SIO2C4
TCAAATATGTAATCTCTTTAAAAAGAAAGGCGAGCCGGTATAGTGTAGTGGTTAGCGCGAACTGCTGCTACACGTAGGGTCCGGGTTCGAATCCAAGTCAAGGCTCGTGAGCCATAAAGGGCATGACGAACATCCCCTGACGCCACATCGGGTTAAGAACCGGGTCACTCGGATCAAAAATTGCCAATTCGTACAGGGCCATTGAACCAGCCCAGCCTGCCACCAGGGCTGTATGCATCAAGTGCACAGCTAGCAGACGTCCTGGATCATTCAGGACGACCGTGTGTACTCGGTACCAGGGTAGTCCCATTGACTACGCTCCTCCTAATATAGAGTTTTTACTTCGACGCTTCTTTTGATCAGTATGTTAGAAATCGCCTTGAAATCTCCCCCGCTTCAAACACAGAGGATTCTAAGAGTCACGTTGTTCGAGGGGTTAAAAACCTAATCTGACAACGCTTACGGTATGATTTCTTTAATTTGACACTGTTTGGAGAGCTTTCAAGCTCTCCGACCGACCTTGGTTAGGTGTGAACCTAACTGTATCGCTACTTGGGTAGCCACCCTAGATTTTGCCATTGGCAACTTAGGTAGGACAAAGTATGTATGAAACTAAAGTTTGTTTAAAGAAGTGTAACTATTGTTAGAGCCGATTGCAAGCGAACGGTCATGTTCTCAGCTTAGGGTCGGAAGCCTAAAACCAGCTATATTGCGCAAATTTCCCTTGTATTTGCCTAAATTAAAGCAATATAGCTTCTAAAATCTAAAAATTTTCAAATTCAGTCCGGTAGCCTCTTGACTAATTAGCAATAGTCGGACACAAATCAAAATGAAAAAGGTATGTTGAAAGGAAAAAGGCATAAGCATAGGACTTATGGCAAGTTGAGTTCAAACCATATCACCTAAAGCACTTAAGAGGGCAGGGGGAATAGGGGGAAGAGTCCAGAGTTGGGGAAAGCTGGGGCTAAAAGGGTTAGTAAACAGCTAGAGAAAATGTCGCAGAGTCTACCAAAAACTCTTATTATTTGTTAGACTTAAATTAGGGTAACACCGACAGGGATTATTATGTAACTTAAATTAAAGCCGAAAACCAAGGGTTTAATAGTTGCGGTTACATCCCGGTGTTAGACTTTTTTGACATTTTTATGGCGCTCGCGGGATATTCCCGAGAGCTTTGGGAGATACCCCCTGGATGCTATTGCATCTTGCCTTGGCGATCCTTGGTCTA
>NZ_JAAHGN010001513.1:0-1228 GCF_010672485.1 Moorena sp. SIO2C4
GTCCGCTTGCTGCACATCGCCCGAATCGATGCAGGGTTTTTGTTGCTCATCTCAGGAGTGTCTTGGTTTTCAATGTACTTTTTAAGAGTAGAAATAGTAACGCCACCACAACTAGCAATAAAGTAAGAACTATTCCACTTGTGCAGGTTTTTTGTAGTAAATTATGGCTAGTTGTTCACCAAATTCTACTCTTATTTTTCGGCTTGAGACACTCTTCAATAGACATCTCCAAAAATTAACCTCAAACCCTTGCACTGCCTGGGTCAAAACCGAGTGTCTGGAGATGTCTAATGAGTTAACCAGTTTACTCAGGTGAATGTCAGGGTGATACTGGAACAGCAGGTTAACATGGTCTTTTTCCCCATCAAGGCTAACAAGCTGACATTCTTGTTGTTGAAGTAAGTTTTCAAAAATTTCATGTAAACGGCTAATCATCTCACCAGTAAAGACTTTGCGACGATACTTGGTCGTCAAGACGAGATGAGCTTTAAGGTCACAGACAGACCGACCCTTGGATAAAAAGTCATTCTTCATAACAATCCTGCTGTTGTCTGCTATAATCAGTGTAGCTTAAAAGTTAACACCAATGAAATACACGTATCAATATCGACTATATCCAGAGACTCAACAAACACTCACACTGAACCAGTGGCTGCGAGTTGGTCGATATTGGTATAACCGGATGTTGGGTGAGCGTTTTGATTGGTGGCAGAAAAATAGATGTCCGGTCAATGCCTGTCCATTAATCTGTTACCTTCCGGAGCTTAAAGATCAGCCCAATTTCTACAGCCAGAAAAAGCAACTTCCAGTTATCAAGAAAGACTTGGTTAAGATTGGATGGTCTGGAGAGTTGATAGACTTTACTGAGGTTTATTCAACTGTTTTGCAAGATGTCTGTACAAGAGTAAAAAACGCTTTTAACAGGTTTATAGCAGATGACAAAAATGGTAAACGCAGTGGCAAGCCTCGATTTAATAATGTTGCCAGATATCGGACGTTAAACTTTCCAAATGCTGATAATTCTTGGTTAAAGTTCTGTACTGTTAACGGAAAATGGTTGTTTGTTCAAGTTCCTAAAATTGGTTTGATTAAGCTGAGAATACACAGACCGTTACCTGATAGTGCAAACTTAAAACAGCTATCAATTACAAGGAAAGCTGACGGATGGTACTGCAACCTGAGCCTAGAGGATAAGTCAGTGCCGGAGTTCAACCCTGATGACATTATT
>NZ_JAAHGN010001514.1:0-1227 GCF_010672485.1 Moorena sp. SIO2C4
CTCCGAGTTTGAAGACACGCCCTAGCCCCCCAAGCGAGGGATTCCTCGCTTGGGGGGAACAAAACTTTCTTGCGTCCCCCAAGCGAGGGATTGCTCGCTTGGGGGATTTAGGGGGCTTTAACAAAACCATATGATCGCGCATTCATTCCTTAATTCAGCAACGCCATAATTTCAGGCATCATTTCGTTTTTTTTCTTTACCGTATATCCATGCTTTAATAATGCTTTTATATAGCAAAGGGAACAGCGGATCTGGGAGTAGGGAGTAGGGAGTAGGGAATATCGCATCAAAATTATCTCAATTCCTACACGGATTGCTATAGGCCAATATTATTATAGGTAAACTTCATTAAATTTTCTGCAATTATCTGCAGTATCCTGAATTTTTATTTCCTAGATCAACATCAAAGTTTTATCGCTTTACTCTACTGATAAAAGTGTAGCAAATAAAAGACATGTTGGAAAATGGAACTTTTCACGGTGTTTTTAACCGCCGAGTCGTTTTTGATTCCCCGACTAAAGTAAGGATTAAGGGTGTGGGGTATTGACAAAAGCGAAACAAAGGTATAGGATTGCAATCGTGACCAAATAAAAGCCGATCGAACTAGATCCAGAAAGATTCAACCAGTTGCCGAAGGAGGAAGTGGTAGAAATGCTCATGACTGCAGCCAAGGCTATAGCTCAGCAGCAAGGAACAAGAGAAGAACTGAAACAAGAAATAGAGAAACTGCCTGTAAGTAGCAGAGTTAGATCGCAAAATCTCATCAAAACCGCCATCAAAAGACCTACTCAAAAAACCGGAAACTCAGAAATAAGAAAAACAAGATACAGGATAAAAACCTAAACGTCAACTAGGCAGACAGTAAAGACATCAAGGAAAAACCTGGAGTGGCTCTCGGTATCGGGAATATATTCAGGATACTGCTAATTTATCTACTAGTAATTTATTAAGTAAGTTTAGTAAATATTAAGTTTAGTAAAAAAAAAGCTCTGCTTAGGGGTAGTCTGTGATAGATTTTGTTGAGCAAGCTCAACCGGCTCAACTTGATAAAACTGCACTTGCTCCTGGTTTTATTCCATAACCAACGTTGCTGAATCCTTAGAGGTTGTCTGAGAAGTCTCATTTGCTACATCCAAGCCCCCTAAATCCCCCAATTTTGGGGGACTTTTAGAAGCAAATTGACTCTTGTTCCCCCCAAAGTTGGGGGGCTAGGGGGGCAAAATTCAG
>NZ_JAAHGN010001515.1:0-1225 GCF_010672485.1 Moorena sp. SIO2C4
CTGAGCGACTGCCGTGGTTTCCCCCATGAGCGACTGCATCAAGACAAGGTGACATGCTCCCACACTCTCCACACTAGGTTGTGGCAAAGTGCTCCCGCAGCAAATCGTGAATGAATCGATAGCGTCCACCGACTTGCTTGATCAAGCGGCGTTCTGTGGCATAGCTCAGGAAATGGGCGTAATCCCAGGGGATTGAACCACTGCGCCAGAGAATGAGGCGGAGGACGAAATGCTGAATGACAGGTCTGCCAGCATATGAAAAGCCAATTAACATTGCCATCCCAGAAGCACCAATTAACATGCTGAGTAGTTTAACATTCTCTCCTGATACTAGATCAGGTAATACAAACAACAAGAAAGTTCCAGGGAAACTAATTATACTAAGAATAACGGTATTTTTAGCGGATTCTTTAATCCTCTGATTGGGTTTATTTCTGGTTTTTACTTCTTCTCCACTCAGACCTCTAATCAGCCCATAAAGCAGCCCTATAATTAGCCCTCTAATCAGCCCAACACTCAACCCAACACTCAGCCCATAAATTAGCCCAACACTCAGCCCATAAATCAGCCCATAAATCAGCTCTTCAATTATTTTTTTTCTGTCTTTCCATGAAAGTGTAATAGTTTTAGAAAGATCTACTTTATTAAAAAATCGCCCATAAATTACCCCATAAAATAGCCCAAGACTCAGATCAAAAATCATTGAAAAAATCAGCCCATAAACCAGCCCAAGACTCAGCTGATACAAACCCTTTTTTCGGGATTTATTCAACATATCAGGCTGCATTTTTTCAATCCAAAACTCCGTTTGTTTTTCCTCCTTCAATCCTTTAGCAAGCCAGCCTAACCAGCGCCTTGTTTCCTCTTCTGAATAACCTCGACGGTTATGGGATTCCTTTAGTTTACGGTCAATGTAATCCTGAAATAACTTTTGACGGCATTGGTTCTGATAGTCTTCCTTTGCTTTAGGATCCTTAAGCTCTCTCTCTACTGGCTTCAACCCATCGGGATAAGCAACGGGAATCAAGTGCAATAGCAAGGTGAACAGCTATACAACAGCTATTCAATATATATAAATGCATTATTAATCAGTTATAACGTAATTTGATGCTATTGAATAACGTATCTATCATAAAGTAGTACACCATTGCTCATTCACCATCAGCCCGACCACCTTCACAAAACCGTTAATTATTCAGAAGGAACCCCTAGAGAAAGAAATCCA
>NZ_JAAHGN010001516.1:0-1224 GCF_010672485.1 Moorena sp. SIO2C4
TGCTGCCAACTTCACCAGAGGCATTAGCCAAGGTACGGATGGTACAATTGTTGACTGCTAATGAGCTATTTTCCCCAGTAATTCAACTAATCTGTCAAAAGGAAGATTCACCACAATTTAAACTAGCCAAGCGGAAGCTAGATAGAGTACTCAAATTTTTATCAGACTTGCTAGGAAACAGCCCTTACTTTGCTTCGGACCAGTTAACCTTAGGAGATATCGTTGCGGTCGCAGCAATATCGTTATTGCCGAAGTTAGAGATTAATCTTACTGATTATCCTAACATGGATCAGTGGTTTAAAAGATTGATGCAACGGGAACCATGGCAGAAGACAGACATGAGTGCAGAGGATTTTGAAGAATTCAAGCGCCGAATAAAAGTTCTGGTAAAACTGCGTGCTCGTGAACTGATTGGGGGAAATAAGACAAAGTAAATGTAAGCTATCAGCGGTCAGCGGTCAGCTATCAGCTATCAGCTATCAGCTATCAGCTCACAGCTTTTGAATAAAACAGGTAAGGGACTTGCATGTAAAAAAAATACCAATTAAAGTAGGGTGGGCAAAGTTATCTTATCTATAAGACTCATTTGAACCAAAATGTTTTTGCCCACCCTACAAGCTAAAATCTGGTATTTTATTTTTTGGCTACTCCCTAAGCATTGGTTTAATTTCTGTTACGTCAGCTGACGGCTGACGGCTGAAGGCTGTTCGCGTAGCGTGCGCGTAGCGCTTAAGCTGAATCCTTACCCACTAACACTTATCCCCTTGACTCTCCACTAAACTAGAGAGTTTATCCTTTAACTGTAGGGTGAGGGTCAATCATGAAACAACAAAACTTTCGTTTACAAGGAATGAGCTGCGCTGGTTGCGCCAGACGCATTGAAACGGTGATTCAAGCCGTTCCAGGTGTGGTAGAGTGCAGCGTCAATTTTGGTACAGAAGAAGCTAGTATTACCTACAATACCGAGGAAACTAACCCCCAAAAAACTAACCAGCAACTAACTAGACTGATTCAACAGACAGTCAGTGATGCTGGCTACCAAGCTTTCCCGATCGAGGATATCAGTGATCAGCCTGATGATCTCGAATGGCAACGTCAAGCGGAAACCCTTGACCTAAAACGAAAATTCATTGTCGGTGCTGTGCTCAGTACTGTCTTAGTGATTGGTTCACTACCGATGATGACAGGATTATCTATCCCCTGGATTCCATCTTGGTTACATCA
>NZ_JAAHGN010001517.1:0-1223 GCF_010672485.1 Moorena sp. SIO2C4
TCGAGCATTAGCCTTAGTCGCCTTAGCCCCCCAGTTACCCGATGTGTTATCGGAAGCCTTAGATTGCGCCAGAGAGCTTTCCGATGAATCCCACCGAGCATTAGCCTTAGGAGCCTTAGCCCCCCACTTACCGGAAGTGTTACCCCAAGCCTTAGATTGCGCCAGAGGGATTTCCCATGAATCAGACCGAGCAAAAGCCTTACAGGGCTTGATCAAGAGATTAACTCCTTCCTCAGTTGATTGTCCTCTTTGGCAACAAATTCTTGATAGTTTAGCTAGTCTAACCCGTCCCCATTTTCTTGAAGCTCTTCCTGAATTAGCTCCTTTAATCATCAAGTTTGGGGGTATTGAAGCCCTAAGAGAAACGGTGGCAGCGCTTGATGATGTTAGTCGATGGTGGAAGTAGGGAAAAGGGAGTAGGGAGTAGGGAGTAGGGGAGAGTTAATCAAGGATAGAGGAATTATTATTAGCTTGAATGGGTGTGGCGTGAACCAGTGTTAGGATTGATTAGAATTTCTGATAATATTAAAGTAACTGTTGATAATAGACTAATCCCTTATCAGTATAGCTATGAGTGTAGTTATCCCTGACGATATTGTCGAAGCTAGCCAAATTACTGAGGATGAATTCAAACTTGAAATTGCCCTGATGCTCTATAAGCAAGACAAAATCAGCAGTGGCAAAGTCCGTGCCTGGACGGGGTTAACCGTGATGGAGTTTCAGCATGAACTGGCCAAGCGCGGTTTAGATTTGAATTATGATGTTGCTGATTTTGAAGCAGACCTTAAAACCCTACAATCCCTAAGTTTGCTGTGATTATTATTAGCTGATTATGTTTTAGGGAGTCGAGAGTCGAGAATGGAGAAGAGCCATGAAATATAGCATTTTAATTCAATGGTCAGAGGAAGATAACTCTTATGTGGCTAGTTTACCCGAATGGGGTAAATATGCTCGTACCCACGGTGACACCTATGAGGAAGCTCTTGAGAATGCTAAGGAAGTTTTAGAGGATTTGGTGTACGCTTATAGCCAAGTTAATAAAGAGTTACCAACTCCAAAGATACTAGAGGTAGCCTGAAATTAGCCTAAAAGTAAGCATTTACCTATTATAGCAATTTTACGACTTGTGAGGTACAAATATCTGGGTTTTAGGGAGCAGGGAGCAGGGAGCAGGGAGCAGGGAGCAGGGAGCAGGGAGCAGGGAGCAGGGAGCAGGGAGCAGA
>NZ_JAAHGN010001518.1:0-1222 GCF_010672485.1 Moorena sp. SIO2C4
AGGATCAGCTCTGAAGTAGGTCTATGTGTTGTGTCGGCGCTGAGAACGGCGTAGCACACATAACGCAAAACGATTTCGCCATCCCGTAGACAAGCAGCCATCTTGCGGTTGGTGTAAACACCGCCACCGGGAGCAACTAAACCAGGGTTTTCGCAAACGATACCAGCAACCGCATCAGTAACGATACAGCTAGCATTGCTGGAGATAAAATTCACAGCATCAAGGCGCTTGTTGCCATCAGCAATAAATCCCTTTAGAGCATCTAAATCACCACCGCCAACAAATCCACCTTTGGCATCGGCAGCAACTACGGCTTTTGAAAAAGCGTCTAGCATTAAAATCTCCTTATCAATAACAAGGACTTAATTAAAATTATTGGTCTTGTCGTTCATGAATTGACTAACCAATTTAGACGATAAAAGCTGTTTGACACTCTAGTCCCATTTATGAGAAACAAAGCAACAAAACATTACAAAAATTTCCGTCTAGCGGTCTAATTGTATACTTTTGTATCAATAATCTTTTAAGTGTTTGGTTAAGTGCTAAACAGTATCGTCAAGATCAGGGTCAATACCTGCTGCTCGTAGCTGCTCAGCCAACCGAGCCGCTCTTGCTAAAGCAGCTTGAGTTCGTTGGCGCTCCTGCTCCACTATAGACTCTGCTTCTTCAGCACGTTGTCGCTCTTGTTCAGCTCTTTCCCTTTCTAGTAAAGCTCGTTCATCACCAATCAACAACAGATTTCCTTGTTCATCCCACCACCTTAGCCATAGTTGAGTTTGATTCTGATAACTTCCTTGCCATAAGCCTAGTTCTACACCCAACGGTGAAATAGAATAATGCCCTCGTTCATTAGGGGTTAATTTCTGATAAAACCCACTGATCAAGGTATAGACTTCAAGAGAGCCGTTGTTTATTTGATAAATACCATAGTAGGGAATTCGGATAATTTGCTCATACACCCAAAACTTCCCTGGCTTAGTTACTTCTCCTTGAGTCGAGAGGGATAATGGGGTTTTGTCCCGTTCTTCCTCGCCATTGCCACTGGCGAATTCTAATGCAATTAATGGTGCTATATGTTCCCGCCACACCACATAGGAGCGACGAATTTTACCATCTAGCTGAGGAGGGACATTGGGCACATAGAACCAATCAGGCGCTTCGGCTCCTTTTTCAGGTGGGTCAGTTTCTCGCCAGTAGATACCACAGTCTTGCCCAATGGCAA
>NZ_JAAHGN010001519.1:0-1221 GCF_010672485.1 Moorena sp. SIO2C4
TCTCTCCCAGTCTGAAACGAGCCATACCACGAGCCAAAAAAGCTGGAGCAAAGTCAGGCTTCATGCTCAAGGTTTTGTCGTAATACTCAATGGCAGTTTTGTAGTTACCTCTTTTGGCTTCTACTACTCCCCACGCATAGAAATCTTCTGCGGTACCTGCATAATCTGGAATACCGATGGTTCCTTGTATATAAGCATTACTCAAGCTCACACCATACAATTGGGCATTAACTAAAAACGCTTCCCTCAGGTCAGTACTGAATAAGTTAGCACCAGCAAGATTAGCACCAGCAAGATTAGCACCATTGAGAGAAGCACCACTGAGATTGGCACCACTCAGGTCAGCTCCTGTCAAATTAGCACGGCTGAGATTAGCACGACTCAAGTCAGCCCCAGCGAGATTAGCACCCACTAAGTCAGCCATAATCAAACCTACCCTAGTTAAATCACACCCTTGACACTGTTTGGTTGACAGTAACTGTTGAGTATGAGCTAGATTTTCAGCTTTAGCAATGGTGCTGAGGCTGGTCGTGGTTAGTAAAGCCGCAGTGGTTAAAATGGTGAGTTTGATGTTCATAGAATTCATTGTTTTTAAAACAGCTGCTAATTATGAATTAGTAATTATGAATTATGAAGTGTAAATTAGCAATTATGAATTATGAAGTGTAAATCCTAGTTGTGGTTAAAGTTTTTAGTTAATGTGATAGGCTAAACTTCTAAACCCCTTTAAAGTTTCAACTTTAAACCTTAAACTTTAAACCTTAAACTTTCATAAGTATCCCTAATTTTTAAAAAATTGGGTAGCGAAGTTTTGCGATCGCGTTGGTGATAGTGCCCTTGCTTTGAGAATTGCCGCTGTTAAAAAGACGTAGGACACAACCCCAACTATTGCCAAGAGTATACTATTAACATATCCCATCGCATTCCACAAGGCATGCAGAGCAGAAGCATTCAGATAGCCAATGCCTATGATCTGCCAACGCTTACGGGGTTTGAGGACGCTTAACCCAACAAAATACCCGAAGTATCCACTATAAGCCATGTGTCCTGCCACTGAGCCAAGAACCCGAGGAATCAGCAACTGCAATCCTAACTGCTGCCTTGGTGTTCCGCCATGACAGTATCAACGCCACCGTCAATCAGCATGGGTGTAGCAAATGCGCCCAGGGCACTAAACCCAGCCAGCAACAAAGCAGTCAGTTTGTTTCGCATGAGATTGTC
>NZ_JAAHGN010000152.1:0-10113 GCF_010672485.1 Moorena sp. SIO2C4
ACTGACTCCTTTAAGACCAGGACGCAGACCACAAATTCCCCGCACAATCAAGTCAATTTTTACACCAGCTTGTGAGGCGTTGTAGAGGGCGGCAATAATCTTGGGGTCTAGTAGGGAATTCATTTTGGCAACAATACGACCTGTTGCCCCGTTGCGGCAATGTTCAATCTCCCGCTGAATCATTGCGATCATGCGATCGCGTAAACTAAATGGTGCGACCAACAACTTTCGATAAGACTTTTGCCGTGAGTAACCGGTCAAAGAATTAAACAAATCTGTCAAATCTGCCCCTAAGTCATCACGGCAACTCAATAGTCCTAAATCAGTATATAGTTTGGCAGTCTTAGAATTATAATTCCCCGTCCCAATGTGAACATACCGACGAATTTTATCTGCCTCCCGACGCACCACCAGCACAATTTTAGTGTGAGTTTTTAAACCCACCAAACCATAGATCACATGAACTCCAGCCTGTTCTAACTTCCTTGCCCAAACAATATTATTTTCTTCATCAAAACGAGCCTTTAGTTCTATGAGCACCGACACTTGCTGACCATTTTCTGCTGCTCTAATCAAGGCATCGATAATTGGTGAGTCACCAGATGTGCGATATAAGGTCATTTTGATGGCTAGAACATCTGGATCTTGAGCGGCCTGGGTAATAAAGCGCTCTACCGTTGCGCTAAAGGAATGATAAGGATGGTGTACCAGCAAATCCCTACTGCGAATCACGCTGAAGATATCTTCCACATTCTCTTCCCCGATAGGAAAGCGCAGGCGTCGGGGCACCACTGGTTCCCACACAGGGTTTTTCAATTCTGGCCGTGGCAATGCCATCAACGACATCAAGTCACCCAGTGCCAACAGACCGTCGAATTCATAGACATCGGTTTCTTCCAGTTCCAGCTCTCGCATCAGGGTTTTCCTGACTAACTTGGAGGTGGTCACAGGAATTTCCATGCGCACGGCAGAACGTCCAAACCGTCGTTTCCGTAGTTCCTCTTCAATCGCTATCAGCAGGTCATCTGCCTCGTACTCCTCTACTGTCAAATCAGCATTGCGGGTAATGCGGAAGGGATGACACTCCTGAATCTTCATCCCTGGAAACAGAGACTCCAAATTATGGGCAATGATTTGTTCGAGAGGAACACCAGTCCAACTAGTCGTTTTTCCATTCTGTTGTTGCTGCAATTTTTCCGGGAGGGGAACAAAGCGCTTTAAGACTCTAGGAACTTTCACCCGAGCAAACAATTCTGCTCCCGTTTCCGGGTCTTTGACCACTACCGCCAGATTCAGGCTGAGATTGGACATGTAAGGAAAAGGATGGCTGGGGTCTACAGCCAGGGGAGTCAGAACTGGAAAAATTTGCTCGGAATAGTAGTTTTCCAGGTAATTCCGCTGTTTCTGGTTCAAGTCCACGTAGTCCAGAATGTAAATCCCTGCTTTGGCTAGCAGGGGTCGCAGTTCCTGCTCACAGTGTTGATGCTGTTGAGTTACCATCGGTAACAGCCGCACTCTGATCGCATCGAGTTGTTCACTAGGTGTCCGACCATCGGGTGTCCGTTTACTAACTTGTGCTAGCACCTGTTGTTTTAAACCAGCCACCCGCACCATAAAGAATTCATCCAGGTTAGAGCTAAAGATGGCCATGAACTTCAGACGCTCTAACAGAGGCGTTCGGGGGTCCGTTGCTTCATGTAATACTCGGTTATTGAACTCCAACCAGCTCAGTTCTCGATTGAAGTAATAGTCAGTGTCACTCAGATTAAGCTCAATAGTGAGCTGTTGAGATTCAGACGTATTCTTTTTAACTTCAAATATTGTCTGTTTAAATTCAGAATTATTCTTTTTAACTTCAAATATTGTCTTTTGAGATTCAGATGTATTATTTTTGAATTCAAATGTCGTCTGTTCAGATTCAGACTTATTCTTTTTAGCTTTACCCATGATCCTCAGAGTTAACCCACCTGATCAGGCTGTTTTGTCCCAGCGATAGAATAGTCATCCAGATTCTATCGTTAAACGAACCTCAAGGATTGAACACTTCGTCTTCTCTACCTACCCACCATTGACCTAAATTCATCAAATCCTGGTGAATATCTTCTAGTTCTCTGATATAAGCTTCCGATGATAGGGTCGCGCGGCGCTCCTGAAGTTTCTTCAGACGCAGTTGCACCAGTAACCAGGGTTTGGAGATGCCATCAGTAGCTTCTATATATTGCGCTAACTCTTTACTATTCATGAATTTAACTTGAAATTTGTCTAATTTTTTAATTAAGGTAACACAAAATGTTAATAAATGTAAATTTATTAATATTTTGTATATTTATCTGGTATCATTTAATGCTTTTACAACTCAGTGAAGTCAGTGCGTCCGCAAAACCCTCGCGCTAAATTAATTAGTTGCCGTTTAAATTAGTGCGATGCTCCAAAAGAGCCGCTACGGGAACGCAAAACTCTATGAGATATCGCCATCTTCCCACACCTCCCACGATTCCCGACTCCCGACTCCCGACTCCCGATTCCCGATTCCCGATTCCCGATTCCCGATTCCCCACTCCCCACTCCCTATCTTCAAATCCACTATCGCTTTAGAACACAAATTGCTATAACTTACTATGGGTAGGGGGGGGATGGAATAGATTGGGCTAACTAAGTTAGTTAACTAACTTGGTCTAGTCGGTTGTCAAAAACCCTGATTAGCCATTGGCTATCCTGGGCTATTCCTCTCTTACCGATATTTACCACGTGCTCTGACCACAAGCGAACTCTAAAAAATATGTTGAAAAAAGTTATTGCCCAGCTCAAAGACTGGTTCCCTGCTCCAGAAGTCCATGCTCACTGCGATGGACCTTGCGGGGTGTATGACCCAGCTGCTGCACGTATCACCGCTGAGGCAGTACTCTCCATGACCAAGAAGATCCTTGATCTTGAGCCACCTGCGAGTAATGATCCAACGGCAGTAGTTGCTTACCAAAATACCCTATCCCGGTTCATTGCTATTAAGGAAGAGCAGGCTCAGAAGACCAAAGAGGAAATACTGATCCTGTGGACAGACTATTTCAAGCCAGTACACTTGGAGCAGTTCCCAGACCTACACGATACCTTCTGGAAAGCCGCAAAGTTATGCTCTGCCTGCAAGGTGGAAGTTAGCCTTGAGCACGCCAATGAGCTACTTGAGGCAGTAGAGACTATCCACAAGATTTTCTGGGCAACCAAGAATCGCGATATCGTCTGGTATAAGGCTAGCTAAACCTCAGAATGGTGAATTAAGAATGTAGAATGCAGAATGCAGAATGCAGAATGTGGGATGTAGAAGGCAGAGTGTAGAAGGCAGAGTGTAGAAGGCAGAGTAGTGTAGAAGGCAGAGTGTAGAATTCTTAATTCTTAATTCTTAATTCTACATTCTTAATTCTACATTCTTAATTCTACATTCTTAATTCTACATTCTTAATTCTTAATTCTTAATTCTTAATTCTACATTCTTAATTCTACATTCTTAATTCTACATTCTTAATTCTACATTCTTAATTCAAATGCTTTCTATCAAAAACAGTATTCCTGAGCTACTACTTTGGATATTGCGAAAACGGTTACGTTTCAGAGTTACAGGAGTATCCATGACTCCCCTGTTCAAACCAGGAGAGGAAATCTTAATTGATCCAAGAGCTTATCAGCACATTCCGCCCAAGATTGGTGACATTGTTGTGGCTAGACACCCTTACCAAAACCACTTGCGATTAGTGAAACGGGTAACTTTGGTGCTCGAAGATGGACGTTGTTTCCTTAAAGGAGACAACCGATTAGAAAGTACCGATAGCCGCTCTTTTGGTTTAGTGGATTCTCAACAAATTATTGGTAAAGTAACCAGTCGTTTTTTTTAATCGTTTTCTGTAACATCTTAAAGTTATCCCTTGGAATGCCTTTTTGGTTTTACCCACGCTACTCGCCCAAGAATTAATAAGCCAATCGCTGAAGGAGAACCGACGAACAGATGAAGCGCCTGCTCTCCGGTAATAATCAGAGCCATACCAAAACCAACGGCAATCAGATTTGCGAATAATGGGAATAGAAAAACTCGCCAGTCCCTCATAACTACGTACCAGTTATATACAAAAATGATCGAAGGAACTAATTGCACCAACTGCATTAATCCTTTGCCCTCTTGCACACCATAAAGTAGGGGTACAGCAACCATGCTGGCAACCAATATCACATCCAGAAAGCGGGATTTTTTCAGTCCCAGGGCAATCAAGCACATGCCAGCAGTAATGAAGGTATAGAATAACCGATTGAGATCAGAAATTTGGCTCACATAAACCCAGTCATCCCCGATGTGTTCAGCCATTTCGTAGGAGTTAGCGATCGCAAAACAAGCATAGCCACAGTAGATCAGTGGTAGCGATCGCAGCTTGACTACAGAGGTATAGAATTCACTCCGATAAGAAAAAATCCAGATGTTAACCGCAGCAACCAGATAAACCAATAGATGGGCGGCAATTATTGCCAATTTCAACAGCGTGGGCATTGATTAGAGTAGTGTGATATCGTCTCTAGGAGCATAACTATCATAGTAATAATTCAGCTATCAGCAGTCAGCTATCAGCAGTCAGCAGTCAGCTAATTCGCTAGGCCCACGCTACTGAAGGTGTTTATGGAAGTAAAGTCCCAGCGCTGGTGGGGTGAATAATCCGGTAGTAAAGTTCTAAAACTTCACGCTATTGTGAGATAACCCATTAAGCTAATCGGCGATAAAGTTCTGAATTTTTATCCAAAACGTATGCTGTAGCATCATGAAAAGACAGTTCTGACTGAGTTAAATATTGCTCAACACTCATCAACACTAACTCTTCTATCGAAACATTCAGGTTAGCTGCAATGTCTTGGAGTTGTTGCAAACGCTCATCCGGTATCGTAATCTGGATAGAACTCATAGCTATTAAAGCTTAATCGGGTATCACAATTATACCATTTATGAACGGGTAGGTAACATTGTCTTCCACACAGCTACCGTACACCCGGTCACCCTTTTTGCAGTTTTCGTACTTAATTTCCTGACTTCACAAATTGCAGTTCATAGAGATAAGCATACCTTCCACCTTGAGCAATTAATTCCGTATGGGTTCCAGTTTCCACAATCTCACCTTTTTCCAGAACTACAATTAAATCAACATCAGCAATAGTAGACAATCGATGAGCAATCACTAAGCTAGTGCGTCCTTTAAAAAGCTGTTTAATAGACTCTTGAATCAGTTGTTCTGATTCAGAATCTAGAGCAGAGGTGGCTTCATCTAAAATAACAATTTGGGGATTTTTGAGCAAAACTCGGGCGATCGCAATCCGTTGTCGCTGTCCTCCTGATAGTTTCACACCCTGCTCACCAATAATGGATTGATAACCATCAGGGAAACCGATAATAAAATCATGGGCATTGGCAGCTTTTGCTGCTGCTTCAATTTCCTGATCTGTGGCATCTAGCTTACCGTAAGCTATGTTTTCTTTTACTGTGCCGTAGAGCAGTAAGGTTTCTTGGGGCACGATGCCAATATGCGATCGCAAGGAACTTAAACTAATATCTTGTAGATCATGTCCATCAAGTAATACTCGTCCCTTTTGGGGATCGTAAAACCGAGCGGCTATTTTAGCAATGGTACTTTTTCCTGCACCAGAAGAACCGACTAAAGCCACTGACATGCCCGGTTGAATGTCTAAATTGAAGTTTCTGATCACTGACTGATTGTTGTGATAAGCAAACTCCATCCCTTCAAATTTGAGATTGCCCTGTATCGAAGTCAAGTTAATCGCATTTTCCTTCTCTTTAACCTCTATTTTGGTATCTAAAATCTGAAAAATTCTTTTGGCTGATACTCCTGATCTTTGGATAATATTGACTAATCCATTAAACCGATTAATAGGTTTATTTAAAAGAGTGACATAGGTTAACAGGGCTGCTAATTCCCCAATAGTCAGATGGCTAACCATCACTCCCCAAGCACCGAAAACTAATGTCAGTAAATTTCCGAGTTCATTAAGAGTATTAATAATCGGTACGAATATAGACCAAAACCGAGTTGCCTTAAGATTTTCTTCCCGATAGTTACGACTAAATTCAGTAAATCGGTTAATTTCATACTGCTCGTTACCAAAAGACTTAATAATTTTGATATTCGAGATAGTATCTTGTAAGTGATTACTAATTAAGTCAGCTTGATCGTTAACCGATTGATAGATTTTTTGTAGTCTTTTCTGAGAAAATTGTAAAATATAAATGATTAAAGGCCAGGTAAGGGCAATCATGATTGCCAGCAGCCAGTTACTGACAAGGATATAAATGAAAACGACAATAAACGCAAAACTATCGATTAATATAGCAATTAAATTAGCAGACAGTAATTCCCCGACTATCTCCACATCCCTTGCCAACCGTGACATTAATTCGCCGGTGCGTTGGCCTTCAAAAAAACTAATGGATAGACCTTGAATATGTTGATATAAATCTAGGCGAATGCTCTCAATGGTTTTTTGTCCGAATACTTTGACTGCATAGAGTTGAAAAAAGAGCAAACCACCAGCTGCTAAGGTCATAGATAGGATAATTACTCCTACCCAAGGCAGCATATTAAATTGTTTTTCGGGAATAACTACATCTATAACATAGCGATTAACCTGGGGAATAAAGAAGTTGATAAATGAAGCACAGATAGTTAATGCGATCGCGAATAAAAATGGTGCTTTATGCTGCCAACCATAGTCAAATAGACGCCGGTATAAATGCGTCTCTAGTTCTTCCGGTACTTTCTCTATTTCATTATCTGTATTCTTATCTGTATCTTTATCTTGAACATTATCAAGCTTTTCTTCTGATTTTTCTAGATTATTATCTAATTCTTCTTGTAACTTTTCTGCTTCATCATTAGTAACTTGAGGGATTTGATCAGTTTTCATTTTGACCCATGGGTGAGGAGAATTTCAGCAATAGCTTGAGAAATGGGGAAATGGGGGGAAAACGTCTCCAACCAGAAAAATTCCCCAACCGGGTTAACTTCCAGGAATACATACCGACCATCAGGGGTAAGAATAATATCAATGGCTCCATAGTTTAAACCAAAATAAGCCATCAGTTTGAGCAACTTTTTTTCAATATCTTCGGGTAAATCATAGGCTTTCCAAGATTTAACTAACGCTCGGCCTTCCTTGCGCCAGTCGAAAGTAGAGCCTTCTAAGCTCTGGGAATCCACCGCAGCAGTAAATATACGGTGTCCCACGATCGTGGTTCGTAATTCTAGAGCCTTGGGCACTTTTTCCTGAAAGGTCATCGGACAGAAACGCAGTCCTTCGAGATGCTCTAAATCCTCCGCTGTGACTGGGTTTGTGAAAACAACCTGTTCTTGCCCTTGCTCCCCATAGATAGCAAAGGAAGATAGCATTTTGGTAATGATACCCTGGTCTTGACATTCAGAAGCAAATTGCTTCACTGCCTCTGGATTGTTGGTACTCAGGGTACGGGGCGTAATCAAGCCCACCTCTCGTGCCACTTGGAGCTGTAGTTGCTTATTGTTAGCGACATCAACATTAGACATTTTGTCGAAGTGGAATGCCTTGATGCTGGCAATCATACCCCTAACCGTGACGCGACATTCCTTAATTGCAGCGTTTAGATACTGCTTATCCATGGTGTCGGGAATTTTTTTCCCATAGCGCATCCGTCGATACCAAACCGAAGAGACTTCACTCAAATCTAGCTTCTGTTCCCCATCCGTAATAGTTACTCCCTGAGAATTGCCCTCGTAAATATCTAGCTGCACTTCGGTAGGATATCTATCGGTATCAAAACGAAATGCTTTTCCTCCTTGAGCTTCAATCGCTTTGATAACTAGAGGAATACTCTCGTTGTCTTGGCTAAATGTAATGATTAATACTGTCATGTCTAGGGATGTGTTCGATGTTCGGTGTTAATGCTTTTTAAGGCAAAAGGCAAAAGGCAAAAGTTGCGTAGGGTGCGTTAGGGGCGGAAAGCCTCTGATTTTTTGCCTCGTAGCCAGGGTTGGGATAGTGCGCCCCGTAACGCACCACCGGGTCTATAGCCTCTGATTTTTTGCCTCGTAGCCAGGGTTGGGATAGTGTGCCTGGGAATTGTAACGGGCAAGATGCCCGTTCCACCCACCGGGTCTATAGCTTCTAGGAAATCAGAGCTTCTGCGATCGCATTAGAAATGGGGAGTTCCAAATCTCGTTCTAACATTCCCCATTCCCCTCCGGGATTAACTTCTAAAAACACATAGTCTCCCGATGGTGTCACGATAAAATCCAAGGCTCCATAAAGTAAGCCAAAGTAATCCATCAAAGCTCTTATTCGATCTACAATTTCATCAGGCAGCTCATAGTGTTGCCATGCCCCTACTTCAGCATTAGGTTGACGCCAATCAACTGTGGATTTTTCATAAATAGACGAATCTAACGCTCCTACAAATACCTTGCCCTGAACAAATATTACTCGCAGTTCCAACTGCTTAGGAATTTGCTCTTGAAACACCATCGGACAATAGCGCAGGGATTCAGCATCCAGCAAATCCTCTTCTTTAACAATACTGGTATAAAGGAAAAAAGGAGTATATTCCATACTGTAGGACAAAGCCTTTAACAGCTTTGTTACCATTTTCCCCTTCACTTGTTGGAAAAACTCCCTTACAGCTTCTGGATCATTGGTGATTAAAGTCTTAGGAATCACAAGACCCACCTCAGAAGCTACCCGCAATTGCCGCTGCTTATTGTTAGCAGCTCCGGCTTTTGCTAAATCATCAATCCATCGCACTCCTCTGAGACTATCCCAAAGTCCTGATAATGTTGCTAATGATTCCCGGATACAACTTTCTTGGAACTGGGGATCAAGATTTTCACCTAGGTTAGGTTGCCATATACGGCGCATCCAAACTGCTTTTACGTCCTCGCTACTGATCACTTCAGCGCCATATTTCAGCCTATAGCTGCTCTGGGATTGATCAAACTGTGCCCTGAGTTGCACCTCTAAGGGAAACTTATCTGTGTCGAAGCGAAATGGTCGCGCCCCTTTTTTTGACAAGGCTTCTGCTACTCTATCTATTGTGAAAAAGTCACCACTGTGGGTAAGTAATAAAATTAAGTCACCGGACGAAGACATAAAACTTTTTCTTTTCCATTGGGAAAGCGCAATCGTTATATTTTTAGACTTTTAATCAAATTCAGTGGTCGTATTTTTTTTATAAACACGACCACTGTCTATAGATTCTTGAGTCCTTTATTAAAGGTTACAATTCTTCAAAAGAACCTCTTAATCTTCCTTATTAACCTTCTTCCCAATCAGAAGGATACTTCTGGGTTTCAACTTCTTCATAATCAGAAGGATACTTCAGGGTTTGCTGACCATGAGTATCTTGAGATTGGTCAGGAGCGGCTTGTTGCTCTTCTAGGAATTGAGCGAAGAATGGTTTGACTTGAGTATTGGATTCTTGATTTTGCATATCGAATCATCCTTTACGGTTAACAGTTTAGTGGCTGTCAATTTATTCAATTAACACATCCACCATAATTAGATTACCAGACTTTTTTTTTGATCAGCACTTATTGTATACAATTCTTTACTTTTTTTTTGGCATACAGAGTTCTGTCGTCACCACTTCATATAGAACACTATTTGTCAATACCTTATTTATTGATTTTTTATAAAACTTGAATCTCTTGCTGTGATTGGCATTAGAGAGCCTCCGCTTCTTCAATTCATACATAACATTATTTGTCAAGATATTTTTAATTACTAGTTACCAAAGAAAGTTTTAAGCTTTTGCTGTGATTGACTAGGGAGTTTTTTCTAACGGAAGAATATCTAATTTAAATGCAAAACCGCTTAATAATTATAATTAAGTATAGGCAAGGGAGTAGGGGTACATCTCATTAAAGCTGTTTGACCAGGTGGCTGGAATGGCCATTTTGGTGGAACGGGCATCTTGGTGGAACGGGCATCTTGGTGGAACGGGCATCTTGCCCGTTTCCTGCCGCAACCTTCAACCTGACAACCTTCAACCTGACAACCTACCCTACTCGAACGCCAAAGGCGAACAACATTTTTGAATTAAGAATG
>NZ_JAAHGN010001520.1:0-1220 GCF_010672485.1 Moorena sp. SIO2C4
GAAACCCCCAAGACCGCGCTGCATCGCTGTAAGCCCCGTGGAAACCACGGCAGTTGCTCATGGGGGGAACCCCCAAGACCGCACTGCCTCCCCAAGACCGCGCTGCATCGCTTCCAACCCCTGACTACTATATTGCTCCGATTAATACAAAGGGTTATATTGCCGACGGATTTCCGATTCATATCTTTTCAAAATCTGAACTACTCAAATCCTTGGATATTGCTAACAAAAAAATAATTTGTATTTAACTAGTGCTCTCGATATATTTTGTCAAGATCAAGTGGGAAATTTCCCTAACTATTATTGAGCATATATCTTGATAATATAGTGAAATTATACATTAGTTTAAATCTGCTTAATTTATGAAAAATCTAGGTTATTGAATAATTCCAAGTCACTGCTGATAATTATCATGACTAATTCTATAGGAGCAAACAACTGAGAGGAAGAGTAGCGCTATTATGAAGATTACATTAGTATGCCATGATATTCCCTATCCGCCCATCCATGGGGCGCGATTAGACATGTGGCGAAGGATAAAAGCTTTCTCTAATTTAGGGACTGATATACAAGTTATCTGCTGGTGTAGCCATACTCCAAAACCAGAGGAAGTCCTGGAAATTAGGAAGTATGCCAAGCAAGTTTTTTTTATAAAGTTTCCAAGGACAGTCGGTTCTTTTATTCGGCGGATAATTGACTTACTCAAGTATCCTTTGGAAGTTACATCTAGAATTGTTAGAGGTAAAGAATTCAAGCTATTACTGTCTGATGTGGCTGGGTTTAATCCTGATGTTATATTCCTGGATGGTATTCACGGTGGAGAAGTAGCAAATCAGTTAAGTCAACACTTGAATCTGCTGCTGGTTATTCGCTCTCACAATATCGAGCATTTGTACTATAAGCGAAAACTTGCGTCTGCCAAAGGGTTAAACAAGCTCAAACGATATTTATCACTGTCTAACTTGGAAACCTATGAAACAAATTTACTAAAAAATAGTACTTTATTTTACGATATCTCCCTAGATGACCTAAATTTTTGGAGAAGTCAAGGATTGACCAATGGTCGCTACTTACCGCCTCTGATTGAGTTTCATGAAGAGAATAGGGAAGCAATATCCAGAGATAAACTAAGCACCAATCCTGTCTATGATATCGTTTTTTTGGGTAACCTCTTTTCGGACAACAATGTAGCGGGAATAATCTGGTTTATTACCCAAGTA
>NZ_JAAHGN010001521.1:0-1220 GCF_010672485.1 Moorena sp. SIO2C4
TCTCCCGACTCCCGACTCCCGACTCCCGACTCCCGAAGATATCGTTAACTTTTGTTAAGTTTCGCATAAGTTCCCGAATTCGGTCTGATAAGTCAATAGCGGAACAAGTTAATTGTGCCGACTCGACCTACCTAGTTTTTTTTGAAAGGGTGTTCACACCTTTATGACTTATGATGCTGTTGAACTCTGATCAGATTTTCGATTATTTAGTTGAGCATGGTCTCTGCAGTCAGTCAGAGCAAGCTCTCACTAAGATTGAGCCCAAGGATTCAGCCTAGGGCTAACGGGCTACTTGAAAAGCTACCCTTGCCAGCTATCAGCTCTTGATAAAGCCCTAATCCCAAAAACCTACTCTACATCAGTTCAAGTCAAGTTCCCATACTTTAAACAGTTACAATGACTGACTATCTTGATTGATCAGCCGTTGTCTGACATGAGTTGATACCTGAGGGGGTGATCACAGTTTTGGTGTGTAAGTCCTGCTCGGGTACCCACAAGGGTACTGTCAAAACCTCAAAAAACAACGAAACTAGAGAAGTTGATTAAAGCTAGTCAGTTGGATAGTTCTCAACTACAGCAATGTAATGATTCAGCCTAGGGCTAACGGGCTAGTTGAAAAGCTACCCTTGCCAGCTATCAGCTCTTGATCAAGCCCTAATCCCAAAAACCTACTCTACATCAGTTCAAGTCAAGTTCGCATACTTTAAACAGTTACAATGACTGACTATCTTGATTGATCAGCCCTTGTCTTACATGAGTTGATATAGCACTACCCATTAAGGTGTTTGACATTTATAAAAGCTGAAACGCTGTTGTAGTCAACTTTTGCCTCTTGCCTCTTGCCAATGCCATTGCGCGTAGCGCTATACCTGAGGGGCTGATCGCTGAATACTTACTTGTCTGTTGGTTTCTATCCAGGAGTTAAGGTAATGCAGATCAAATGGAAACTAAACTTACTGGCCAAAATGGTAGTTTGGTTAGTCCCTGGGATTTTACTCAACTTCCTGGAAGTTGATGACCTAGCAGACTACCGTGAGTTTATTTTCCAAAGGGATGGGCGTTGCTGAATCTTCGCGCTGAATAGGAGTAGAGTGGGCATCCTGCCCGCCCGAAAATATATTGAAACTGGCAAGATGCCAGTTCCACGCAAGATGCCCATTCCACGGCCAGATTCCCATTCCACCTCACTCCTAAAATCATTCCATTGTTAAGCAACGCCT
>NZ_JAAHGN010001522.1:0-1210 GCF_010672485.1 Moorena sp. SIO2C4
TCTTTGGCCTAATCGCTGATCTTGTAGGGTGTGCCCTTCGACAGGGTAACCCACCAAACCAAACACTATGCGATCGCATACCCAGTATGTTCACGAATCTCGGGGGGATGAAAAGCCAGAACAATCCTATCCTTCGGTACTCCTGTGGCAACCAATTCATCCGTGATCCCATCTTCAATTGACATCTTTAGCTTACCGGGAATATTCAGCTTAGTAACCCAAGTCTTGGGCTTGATATTTGCCTACATTCGTGGTAATGCAGCCAAACTCTTTGGGAAGTAGTAGCTGGCATGGAGAAAGCCGTCGAAATATTCCAGGTATTACGCGATCGCGGAGCCATGGGACTGTGGGAACATGTTAAGGAACAGTTCAACGACCTGAAACAAACAGTCATCGAACAAATCAATAACATGGTAGTTACCCAGGTGATCACCGCCGGGGTGAAGTGGATTCTGAGCTTGTTAAATCCAGCATCAGCATTTGTCAAAGCCGCCATGGCAATTTATGACATCATCATGTTCTTTGTTAATCGCGGTAGTCAGGTGCTGGAATTGGTAAATGCAGTTGTGGATGCCGTGAGTGCGAACGCGCCCCGCGTGACCTACGGTCAATCGCGTAGCGTAGCCCTTTGGGCTAATCGCATCCGGTGCAGTTGGTGGTGCTGCGAAGTTGGTAGAGAATGCTTTAGCGAAAGCTGTACCAGTGGTGATTGGGTTCTTGGCTTCGCTGTTGGGTATTGGTGGTTTGGCGAAGAAGGTTGAGAAAATTATTGGTAAGATTCGCCAGCGGATTGATCAGGCGATTGATAAGGTGTTGTTGAAAGCGAAGGGGTTATTTAAGGGCAAAAACGGTAAGGGGAGTAAGAATCAGCAAAGTAAAGAAAAAGTAGTTGAAGGCGGACTTAGAGACTTACATGTTGAAGAGAATAAATATTTAAAGGACAATAAAATAACTAAAGCTGTAAGCATTCAGCCGTCAGCGGTCAGCCGTGAGCTAAAAGCTCACGCTACTTGAGGTGCTTTCCGTAACATAGATTAAACGAATACTTACCTGTTTTCTTGATCCCAAGCGCGAGTGGGGGAAACCACGGCAGACCGCGAGTGGGGAGGGGCTGTGTGCGGAACCTGCGTCCGCACCGCTGTTTGCCCCGTGGGAACCCCCGCAGGTCGGCACTGCCTCCCCTGTTCCGAAGCTGCATCGCTTATTCAAA
>NZ_JAAHGN010001523.1:0-1207 GCF_010672485.1 Moorena sp. SIO2C4
TTTGAAAACTGTTCTGACGTTTGTCGCCAGTTAGCAAGTAGGGTGGGCAGTGCTTGAGACAGATCAGATCACCTCAGCTTTGTGCTTAGATAGGCACTGCCCACCGACGATTAATCCCAATGGTGCCAGATGTGAGTATAAACATTTTCAGGATCACGAATTGTCTGAAGAGACTATAGTCAATCAACGTTTTATCCTAATAACTTACCATTGAAATATTTAGATTAAATTCCTTTATCGTTACCGGAGCGATAATGTTATCAAGCTTATTGACTTTGAATAATTTCTGTGATCGGAATAGTTTCCTGATCTCCTTCTACTTCTATCGATTGATGCCGAATGTGCTGACGCAACACCTGATTAATCAAGGTTTGATAATTGCCTCCACCAGATAGATGTACCTGCTCACGAAACCACTCAATAACATCGTTATCTAAACAAATTGTGATCCGAGTTTTACCAGATGGCATCGGGTCAATCGCGCCACGCTTACCTTGACTAAAATCATACTCAGCTTCCATCTTCATCCCTCCAAATATTGTTTACGTTCAGTACGAGTGGCTTTGCGAGCTGAAATCAAACGGATTTGATCACCTCGCCAGGTATAGACCACAACCAAAACGGGTGCATCTCAATGCATGCTATTTGACGCGGTGGTGCGTTACGGGCAACAACCTAACACTTGCTATGGCTTGCGTCTTGGCGAGCCCGTCCCTAACACACCCTACGCCTAAATTCTAAATTATAAATTCTTAATTCTTAATTATAAATTCTTAATTCTTAATTATAAATTCTTAATTCTTAATTCTTAATTCTTAATTCTAAATTCCCTCTTTCGATAAGTATCAAAAAAAAATAGCCGTAGAAATACTATCCACGACTATTTCAATTTCTTATGTCACAAAATTAGCAAACTTAACCTGATCAGTTCCTATCTGATTCGACCAAAACCAAGGCCCCCGGGGAGAAACCCCCCCAGAAATTTAGCGATGCAGCGCGGTCTTGGGGGTTTCCCCCATGAGCGACTGCATCAAGACAAAGTGTTATGGCAACAACCAATACTTGGTGATTGTAGTGATCACTTCCCCTGGAACATCAGTCGGTTCCAGAGGGGTCCATTCCGCTATCTCTGCATAGCCTAATGCGTAAAGCATCTGCATGCTATAAATTACTGCTTCACGAGAACCTTTCAGAGTTTGATGAGCAG
>NZ_JAAHGN010001524.1:0-1206 GCF_010672485.1 Moorena sp. SIO2C4
TTGTCACCAAAACATCCACGGGGGCAAGTCGAAAGACTAGGATATCCAGGAGCCGGATGAGGGGAAACTTTCACGTCCGGATTTGAAGGAGAGGTGCCCTGGGTAATACCAGGCATCGACTCTAATCAGAAATTCTGTGTACAAGAAAACTGCTGTTTTCTGTCTGACTATCCCCAAAGGAGTAGATTATGAGCTTTCACACTGGAGAGATTGCTGTTCAAACTCGGTCTGGGGTAAGGGAAGAAGCTGAGAAACTCAGCTCAATGATTACTCCCGTTATCAAACCGGCTGCTCAGATGCTCCTGACAACCCAACAATTAGCGATCGCTAGTAGTGTGGATACCAATGGCTTGGTTTGGGCATCACTGCTGACTGGTCAACCTGGTTTTGTCCAAGTTTTAGATCATCAAACTGTTGAGATTAACTGTATCCCGATCGATGGGGATCCGTTGTACGAAAACTTGGTGAAAAATGGAGTACTGGGACTTCTGGTGATTGACCTGACTAGCCGTAAACGATTGCGGATGAATGGCTTGGCTAGAGTAGAAGGCCAAGGGCAGATTATGATGCAGACCACTGAGGTATTTTTCAACTGTCCCAAATACATCCAGCTGCGTCATCTAGAGACTGATACCCCTGAGTCAACGCAGCCAAATGAAATTCGCAGCTTTGAGGCTTTGACCACAACCGAGCAAGACTGGATTACCCAATCTGATACCTTTTTCATTGCCAGTTTCAATCCAGAAACTGGGGCAGATGCCTCTCATCGGGGTGGATATCCGGGATTTATCCAGGTGATCAGTGATCATCAGCTAGTGTTTCCCAATTATGCTGGCAATAATATGTTTCAAACCCTAGGTAACCTGACAGTGAATCCCCATGCTGGTCTGCTGTTCATCGATTTTGAGCGAGGCAATACCTTACAACTAACAGGAACAGCCGAGGTGATTTGGGATCAGTCACGATTCACTACCGTTCCAGGAGCGCAACGGTTAGTGGAGTTTCATATTGACCAGGTCTTAGAGACAACTAATGCTAGCCCTATACGCTGGCGCTTTGGAGAGTATTCTGCCGCTAATCCTGCGGTTAAGAAGGAGAGTTTACCAGATGCCCTGGTTGTTTAACACAGGCAACAGGGAACAGGGAACAGGCAACAGGCAACAGGCAACAGGCAACAGGGAATGAAAAAGCTGATCACATAGCGCT
>NZ_JAAHGN010001525.1:0-1205 GCF_010672485.1 Moorena sp. SIO2C4
GTACACTAACCCAGAAATAATCCGATCCAATTGACCAAAGGCCACCCTAGGCGAACATACTTAATTCTTGAGCTAGGGGGGAAACCCCCCCTACTAAGTTAGTCTAATCTAGAATTATGTACTTCGTCATAGTGGTGATGAATTCGCCAGGAATTCCCGTCGGCTGAAGGGGGCTCCAGTCGGAAATTTGGGCATAACGCAGTGCAGAAAGGGTATACATGGTGTTGCTTATTGCCCGGCGGGAGCCCTTAAGAATGTGCTGAACGGGGTATTTTTTTGGAGAAGGTTCCTGAGGAGTATTACTAGGAGTGATTTCCTCAGGATTGTTTTCTTGATTCGGGCGAAAGTTGTCAGGCATAGTTCAAAAGTGGTTTTGAAATTAATAATATAATCATAACGATTATATTATTAATTGTCAAGGGTTTTTATCAAGGGGTGACAACAAGGCTATAAAACAGTCTGGATAATGGATAGAGCATTAAGTCCTCACTTAAAATAGAGACGTTTGTGAGGTTTTTCTCAAGGGGTGACAAGGGAGCTATAAAGTAGAGAAAATAATGCTTTAAGCCAATCCTTATCTATAAAAATAGGGAGGTATGAGACCTCCCCAAAATCAATAATGTTCCCTGGCCTTTCGGCCACGCTACGCGAACAATTCTACCAAACCGTCTTCGAGACTCATCTGAATACTTGCCAATATTTAACTCTACAATTGTTAATCTTGCTCCTGCAAGACCATCGAAATGTTAGCTTATCGAGATTGGCAAAACTCTTTCCACAGCCAATAAAATATGAAAGCAGAGTACGCAATATTCAAAGGTTTTTGAATTTGCTTAAGTTAAGCGCAAAACTGTTGTGGTTTCTTACAATCAAGCAAATAATAAAACAAGAAGTTCACAACTATCAAAGGATTTATTCGGCCAAAATTAGTACCAAAACTTTGGGATAATGCCTGTGTTGTTATGGATAATGCCAAAATCCATTTGGGAGAAATGGTAAGAGAAGTGATTGAAGAAGCTGGAGCTAAACTAGTTTATTTACCCCCCTACTCTCCCGAATTTTCGCGGTGCGACCCCGCGCTTTTTCAAAGCTAAGCGTGAACGCGCACCAAGAGAACCGATATAAAATTTTTGATCAAAAGTTAAAAGTACTTTAAAAAAAATCGGAGCAAGAACCTATAAAGATTTAATTGATGGGATTACCTC
>NZ_JAAHGN010001526.1:0-1204 GCF_010672485.1 Moorena sp. SIO2C4
ATAAGCTGACAGCTGACGGCTGACTGCTGAATGCTTACAACCATTAGCCTAATACCATTAGCCTAAAACCATTAGCCTATAGCAATTCTATTTGAATCCTAAACAGTGATAGTTATAGCTTTGGCATAGTCTACCCAAGTTTTGAGGTAGTCTTTGCTAGCGGTTGCTCCGGTAGGGTTATTGGGGAAGCACAGGTAAATTAAATCAACCTTCTCGGAGGGAATCTCTGCGGTGAAGTTGTTCTCGGCGGTAATCGGTAGATAAACCAAACCCTCATATTTACCGCTATCATCAGCATCCCCCGTATGACCAGCCATGACGTTGGTGTCTACATAGACAGGATAAACTGGGTCAGTAACGGCAATCTTGTTATCTTTCCCAAAGATGTCGAGAATGTTACCGGTGTCGCACTTGGAGCCATCGGAGATGAAAATTTCTCCAGCTTCAATCTCACACCCCCGGCTTTGGAAATCGTGGGTAGCAATTTTTTCCCTTAACCAAGGGTAGCCTTGCTCTGGACCATAACCTTTGAAGGTGGCGCGATCGCCCATTTCTTCAACAGCTTTGATTATAGCGGTGCGGCAGGCTGCTGGTAGTGGTTCGGTAACATCACCAATCCCCAGCTTGATTAGCTTAGCATCAGGATTGGCTTCTGCGAAAGTATTGACCCGTCGCGCAATTTCGGGAAATAGGTAGCCAGCTTTGAGTTTGAGGTAGTTATCGTTAATGGTTGCCATAGTAGATTGCTATAAACGCCTTCAAAATAGCTTATATCAAGTCTGGTGGAATACCTATAATTAGGCTGGGGAGATAGGGAGATGGGGAGATGGGGAGATTTTTATGAAGGGTAATTATTCCGACATGATAGTATAGCCCTACGCGCAAGTCCGCAAGTCAGAAGTCAGAAGTCAGAAGTAAGCTATGACTAAGTTTCGGAGTTTACAAATGTCTTAATCTGAATGCGTAGTGCTATACAAGTTTTTTGTAAGCATATGCGCTATGGGAACAGGTGTCAGCGGTCAGTCGTTGGCCTTTGGCTGATATAGCAATTCTCTCTCCCATCAGGTACAAAGGGATCCCCCCTAAATCCCCCTTATAAAGGGGGACTTTGAGGCTCAAAAGCGTACCTCATAAATGCAATAAACGCTATAGCTTATGGCTGATAGCTGATAGCTGATAACTGATAACTGATAACTGATAGCTG
>NZ_JAAHGN010001527.1:0-1203 GCF_010672485.1 Moorena sp. SIO2C4
TCTGCCTACGGTCAATCGCACAAGCGCGGAAGCTGAGGCCGTAGGCCACGCTTTGCGAACGCGTGACTCGCGTAGCGTGGCCTACGGCCAATCGCACTTGTGTACCAACAGTTTTTGGAGATGTCTATAGCGTTTCTCATAGCTATGAGGTACACATTATTTTTTCCCTCTTCCCTCTTCCGACTTCCCATATCCGCTGCTCCCGTCTTGATGCAGTCGCTCATGGGGGAAACCACGCCAGTTGCTCATGGTTTGTTCGCGAAGCGTCGGCTACGCCGAAGTTACCGTAAGACAGTTGAGCCTTAATCAATAAGTTTTACCCCTTTTCTGCATAGCCTAACAATCATAAAGGCTCAACTGTCTAAGGTTTCGTCTCCGGGGGGAACCCCCAAGACCGCACTGGCTCCCCAAGACCGCGCTGCATCGCTGCTCCGAAGTCCCTGCTCCCTAAAACCCAGAGATTTGTACCTCATGGGTATAAGACTTGCTATATTATAGTTGCGTGACATGGCAAATACCTTACTTTTTTATTCCAACAGAGTTGTACAAGGGGCTTCAATGAGTGCCTTTACCTCTCAACGAACTCGATTGTTTTCAGAAGTGGGGTTAATGTTCAATACAGTATTGATGGAAAATTCCCCTAGTACTTTCATAGAGTCGCTTTGGAATTGCTCAGATGCGCATTTGAGTTGCTGCAACTGATTAAAACTAAAGATGCTCAATCCACTCAGAGCCAGAATCAATCCAGTTACACAGCTAATTAATCGACAGCTATCATTTCGCCTTTTTTGCAGACTACGCCGCACAAACTCAGCTTCCACTTGGTTCAGCCAGTTATTCTCAGAATTCAGTACCTTTTTCAACAAATCCAGACGAGGGTTAGCATGCCAAAGAAACTTTGCCTGTTGCTGGCTTTTCCACTCCTGTGCTGCGGTCGTCAACCGCCGTTGTAGAAGTAAATTTTCCTCATCCTTTTGTTTCCACTCCAGCAGCTTTTGCCAACCCCGCACCAAAGCATCATGGGCTGGTTCGACATCAGGATTTCCCTCACTATCTTGTCCTTCTACTAATAACCGTGCTGTGCTAAAACGCTCAATTACTTCCTTAACTAAACTATTTTTATCGGGGGGATATTCCAATTCTGATAACGGTACCCGCCTACGGGCTAATTCACCCCCACCTAGTGCCACCATCCGCAGCATA
>NZ_JAAHGN010001528.1:0-1200 GCF_010672485.1 Moorena sp. SIO2C4
TAATTTATCCTCCCATCCTGGTGTCATGAATATTGGTATGCGCCCCACGGTCAAGGGCACCAGTTTAACCGTCGAAGTTCATCTATTCGATTGGTCCGGAGACTTATATGGCAAAACCCTAACCGTAAGCCTCAAGAAATTTATCCGCTCCGAACAAAAATTTTCCTCCCTAGACCAGCTCAAAGCCCAGATTCAGATAGATTGTGAAGCTGCTAGGGATTTTTTTGGTTAAGGGAATTTAGAATTTAGAATTTAGAATTTAGAATTTAGAATCGGGAATCGGGAATCGGAACCCACCCCTAACCCCTCCCAGGAGGGGAACGGGAGTCGGGAGTCAGATCAGTAACTGGCTTGTTCTTGTTCCCCCCTTATTAAGGGGGGTTAGGGGGGATCACCCACCAGAAAGTTAGAGCAGGCTCACCAATTCTTGATTAGAATTTTGTAGTTGCTCAACCCACCTGGAAAATTCTGTATTGCTTATGCGATCGCTTCTGTATCGGTGATGCGATCGCTTCTGTATTAGTGATGCGATCGCGCTTTAGTTTATGCGATCGCTAATCCTTTATGCGATCGCTAATCCTTTATGCGATCGCTAATCCTTTATGCGATCGCTAATCCCGCAGCAAAACCCCAAAACAAAATCAGTTTGACTGGTGGTGCGTTACGGGACGGGCTCTCACAACACTGACTACGAGGTTGAAAATGCTGGCAAGCCCGCCCCTAACGCACCCTACTCCTGCTCCCGATTCCCGATTCCCGATTCCCGATTCCCCACTCCCGATTCCCCACTCCCTAAAGGAATTTGTTACAAAACTTTTCAAAATATGCTATAATTAAATATTTTTTGTGCTATACTCAAAATGGAGATACAAAAGTAAGAGCCAGCCCGAAGATGTACACGCCCAAGGCTGGCTCTGGCTCCCCTTTAAAGGAGATACCTAAATTATGTCCTATAGTCCCAGCTTACAACCGTGGGTCATGATTCGCCTATTGCGAGGCAGGCCACCATTAGTTTTCGCTCGGTTCTGCAGCCCTTCTGATGCCAGGAGCTATTCGCAAGCCATGAAACATCTCATGCCTGATGCTAAGTTTTTAATTTTTCTTGATAAAAGTCTACCCATGGATGAAGAAGAATAGGGATCTTGCTCTTGTTCCCCCCTTAATAAGGGGGGAACAAGAGCAAGATCCCTATTCTTCTTA
>NZ_JAAHGN010001529.1:0-1195 GCF_010672485.1 Moorena sp. SIO2C4
CTATTACCAAATCAGTTTGTATGAACTCAGAAGTTCCTATGTCTTTGTGTGCTGATATCAGGACTCTTACTAAGTACAAATGTCGGAGCAACTGGGTTCTCCGAAGCTTTCTCATGCCAAATACCCCTGAAGTTGCTACACTTATATCCAATCAGACTCCCTACTCGGTAAAGTATTGGATCAATGATAGGATACAAAAATTGTCATCAGGAAGCGATAAAATCTATACCAATAACTTTTTAAACATAAAGTTTGAATCTTGCTCTGTAGGAACCGAGGATGGAAGCAAGGCTAAAGAATGTACTATCAAAACCAGGAGTTTAGAACGAGGTAAAAGATATCGGTTTACAGCCTCTGATTTAGACTATGAATCCCTTGATATAGAAGATTTTCCACGATCATAGTTTCTTATAGGGCTGCAATTCTGATAGAATTAAGTAAGCATATGCGCCTAGGGCATATGCTGATAACTGATAGCTGATAGCTGATAGCTGATAGCTGATAACTGATAGCTGATAGCTGATAGCTGATAGCTGATAGCTGATAGCTGAATGCTTATATAATTAAAACACAAAAAATTTGCCCCCTAGCCCAACAGTGTGGAATTTTTTCCCCCAGAAGTTGGTGGTATAGATACTGAAAAGAAAATAGTTTTGGTGACGAGTGTAGCTTTCGATCACTGGCTTAACTGCACCAGGTGGTAAAGGTTTACCGACAAAACAAGCTGCTTTTACCCCAAGAGGAAGGGATTTCTGCTGGCAGTAAGTATCGTGTAAGTGCCATGACGCATGATCAAGATAAGCATCTTTAGTTGGATTGGTGAGTGCCATAATGCTGGACACTAAAGCTAAGAAAACGGTGTTATTGATGCGCTGATACATAATTTCTTGTTATTAAATGTTGGTAATTAGTTGCGTAGGGTGCGTAGGGTGTGTTAGGAGCGGACTTGCCCTTATTGTTCGCCTCGACCGCCAGCCTTGGGATAGTCCGCCCCGTAACGCACCGCCAGTGTTAGGTTGCTGCCCGGAAATTGAAACGGGCAAGATGCCCGTTCCACGCCTGATGCCCGTTCCACAGGTGCGACCCGTGGCGAATTTAATAATTAGATGCGGAAAGCGCACCTAAAAGATGCCGGTTCCACTCACCGGGTCAAACAGCTTTAATGAGATGCACTCTACCCGGTCAGCCATAGGAT
>NZ_JAAHGN010000153.1:0-10088 GCF_010672485.1 Moorena sp. SIO2C4
TGAAAAAGATAGCGACCGTTGATCATATAGACTGTGGTGATAGCTCCGATGGCGCAGATCAGGACTCCACAGAGCGGTAAGGAAATTTGCCAAACTGGGAAGTTGTACTTACTTGGTTTTTTCTGTTGATTCTTTAACATAGTGATTGAACACTTAGAGACGACTGGTTAAATAGCCACGATTTCCTCTTGAGTGCCTGCCTAGACGCTACAAACTATCCAGCAGGCTTTCACTCAGAGTAGAATTCCTACCCCAACAGGACTTACGCATTTGCCCCCTAAATCCCCCGAGCGAGCAATCCCTCGCTCGGGGGACTTTGACATCATTACCCCCCAAAATTGGGGGGCTAGGGGGGCTATATCAACTTAACCGCGTAAGTCCTGCCCAAAGAATTTTTGCGCAAAATTAGTACGCATGTTCTTTCAATCGCTACTAGCAGCTTTAGAGTCTGATCACCAGGCTATATATTAATGTGCCTGTTCAAGGATTCTGTGACATTGACTGGCTCATTGCTCTAGAGGTGCTGCTCTTCAAAATTAAAGCACCCTGTTTTTTTGGAAATTTTCCCGAGAGGGTGTCACACTTTCTGACAGTTCTGCACATATATATAGAGGAACATTGATACGGATATCGATTATGCGAATTTACACTCCTATTGCAAAAAATGATCAAAACACTAAACCAGACATAATTATTCGAGGATATATAATAAATGAAGGAAAATTTTGACCAAGCGTTTCAACCTTTATCCAAAAAAAAATCTTTATCAATTTATTATAGGCTGATTGTAAAAAATTCTCAAATTTGCTCTGGGCAAAAACTTTTTGTTTTTTTGATTATAGCCTGCGTAAAGCAAACTTGGGATAATACTTCATTTATCAACGGAATAAAGTCCAAACTACGCCAATTTAATTTACCGGATTACCAAATATACGAGGTGATTACTGAAACCTATTTACGGGGAATAAAACTGCTAGAATCTGGCGAAGAGATTGAAAAACCTAGAGCCTGGATCAGGAGGACTTCATTCAATGTCATCCGTGAAATGAGCAGGAAACAAAAAAATAAACAAAAAAAAGAAAAGTCATGGGATGCTAATTTTAAAGAACATCAAATAGCACTAGAAGACAGCAATAGTCTCGACTCAGAAAACTCTGAGGAGGAAAACTTCAAGCTGTTGGAGCTAGCTCTTCAAAAGTTAGAGCCAAAGGACAACAAGCTAATCGTGTTACGGCACATAAAAGGCTTATCTTGGAAACAAGTAGTAAACCATCTAGCTTCTAAGGGAGAAGATATTACTGAGGCGTCTGCCAGACAGCGAGGTAATCGTGCCCTAAAGCGTTTGCGCAAAATATTTTTTGAGCTTAAGAAGCATAATCAGTAAACAAAATATTATGATTAACTATAGCTAATTATGGTGCGGAAACCGCTTGGGGTAATTCCTTCATTGATTGCCCCAATCTTCCTTTATTAATTAAATAATTAATATATATTTTTTAAAATATTTTTATTTATTAAATAATAAATTACTAATAAATATTTATTTACAAATGAAAAAAAGTTAAGTTGAAAATAATGAGTATAATTAACCAAAAAAATAGTAAGTTATCAGAAGAATATCGCCAGCTAATAGCTCTTCCGTTTTTGTCTGAATTAGATGCAAATCGGATGGCAGAAATCCTAGAGCTAGCTAATCTTGATGAATCCCTTAACTCCTTAATTGAGGAAATTGAAATGACCGACTATTTAAAACTAGAAAAGTGGAATCAAGGTCTTCGGAATTTACTCAACGTGGTTTCCACAGAGGAGCCATCCCCTAATACAGCATTCCAGGACTAAACCATCTGAAGGGGTGTAAGCATTCAGCGGTCAGCTATCAGTTATCAGCCATCAGCCATCAGCCGTCAGCCATCAGTGGTCAGTGGCACAGGCTTCGACGCTGTGATGCTTCGACGCTGTGACGCTTCGACGCTGTGACCTAACTCATAAACTGATAACTGATAGCTGATAGCTGATAGCTGATAGCTGATAGCTGATAGCTGATAGCTGATAGCTGATAGCTGATAACTGATAGCTGATAGATTGCCTTGATAGATCACCCCTTGACATGGTATGATCAACAATCAGCTATAGTTGGCAATCAATCCTTTATAGTATTCGTACATAGTATTCCTCCAGCAAACCCATGACTCAACGCACTCTAGGCGGGACCAACCGTAAGCAAAAAAGAAAATCCGGTTTTCGTGCCCGGATGCGCACCAAAGATGGTCGCAATGTGATTAGAGCTCGCAGAAGCAAGGGACGGCGTCGTCTCTCGGTCTAGTCATCTAAGCATTGATGCCGACCTGCTGCAAGTGAAAGGTAAAAGGTTAAGAAACAGCCATTTCCCGTGGCTCTTCTGCCTTTATCCTGCTCAAGGAATTGACAAAATCAAGGATTAAAGTTAAGTATTGGGATTGCCTCAAGCCAATCGACTTAAGCACTGGCGAGATTTTAAGACAGTTTATCGCTGGGGTATTCGTCGTTCAGGGCGTTACCTAACATTACGGGGTTTACAACAGAGTACTATTGCCCCGATTGCCAAAGAAACCATTGCGCCAGAAAAATCCCTACCAGACAATCCCCCTCCCTCTCGTCTTGGCATCTCCATCAGCCAAAAAGTCAGTAAGAAAGCAGTTGTTAGAAATCGGATTAAGCGGCAAATTCGATCCGCCCTCAGGCAATTATTACCACGCCTATCCCCCGGTTGGAAACTAGTATTTATAGTAAAACCAGAAGCCAGAGAGTGCGAATATGCACAACTTTTGAGAGAATTAGAAAAGTTGTTGGTAAAAGCAGAGGTGTTGGATGGGCATTAGAGAAGATGTATTTTATGAGGGTGGTCCTCACCGGGGAGATCTGATCATTAGCATATTGTTGGCATTTACGATTATATTCATACCTCTAACCGTAGCTGCTATTGTCCGGGCTCTATGGCTACGGTATCGGATTACCAGCCGCCGGATATCAATAACTGGGGGTTGGCGGGGACGCGATCGCTCAGATGTGATCTATTCTGAAGTTTCAAAGATTGCCACAGTTCCCCGTGGTATAGGAACTTGGGGAGATATTGTCGTTACCCTAAAAGATGGTAGCCGTTTGGAAATGCGGGCAATACCCCGCTTTAGAGAAATTTACGACTACATTGCCGAACGAGCAGCAGACAAAACAGGCAAAGCGGTTAGTGCCATCAAAATGATGTAGACAGAACATTGAAAAGAAAACCTTGACATCGGTCACTTGCCCTGATCTAGTCTTCCCTTTCCTACATCTGGCCACCTAAATCGGCTAAACTGCTTGATGTAATTAGATCTACCTGATAAATGTCGGAAACCCGAACCGCATAGGGACGGAGATTAGTTACATTAGACACAGAAAACTTTACAATAGCGCCTAGGTTAACGTCAAACGAATGGACTTTGGTATCGGATTTATCTCCAACAACATCATGCTGCCAATCCTGGATTTCTTTTACGGGATTGTGCCTAGCTATGGTTTAGCCATAATAGCCTTGACCCTGGTAATTCGCTTTGCCCTCTTCCCTCTTAATGCTGGCTCCATTCGCAACATGAGGCGCATGAAAGTCACCCAACCCCTGATGAAGAAGGAGCAAGAAGCAATAAAAGAGCGCTACAAGGATGACCCGGCTAAACAGCAGGAAGAAATGAGTAAGCTGTTCCAAAAGTTTGGCAACCCCCTAGCCGGTTGTTTGCCACTGTTGGTACAAATGCCGGTTCTGTTTGCCCTATTTGCGACCTTGCGGGGATCACCTTTTGCAAACATTAACTACGACGTCAACTTACAAATTTTTCCCCAAGAACAGCTGGAATATATCCAGCCTAAAGTCTTTACCACCAAACCCCAAAATATTTACATTACCGATGGCTTACATGAACCAGTCATCGCCCTACTTCCGGCAGGAAATAAGCTGGTAGTTGGGGAAAAAACCAGAGTAGAGTTTCAAACTGTTGAAGGTCAACCCTTAAACCAACTAATTGCTCAGCATCCAGAAACCGATATCAGTCCCACTTGGCAAATAGTCAACGGAGAGGACCGCTTACGTATTCTTGAGGACGGTACACTAGAAGCCCTGATGCCTGGAGAGGTAAAGCTTCAGGGAACCTTACCGGGAATAGCTGCAAACAAAGGCTTTCTATTTATTGATGCTTTAGGAAGAGTGGGTGCTTTTGATGACGATGGCACTATCCACTGGGATATCGTAGGGATGATTCTCTTCTTTGGGATCAGTTTGTACGTCAACCAGCTGTTGTCTGGTTCAGGTGCAGGTTCCGGGCAAGCCGGTGACCAGCAAAAGGCAGTGAATCAGATTACTCCAGTATTGTTTTCTGGCATGTTCTTATTCTTTCCCCTGCCAGCTGGGGTATTGATGTATATTGTTGTAGCTAATATATTTCAAACTATCCAGACTTTCATTCTATCGAGAGAACCTCTGCCAGAGAATTTGCAAGAAATAGTTGAGCAGCAGGAAAAAGAGGCAAAAAGACAAGCAGCTAAGTCTGGAGAGGGTCGAGAGGCATTACCTTTTGAGCCCAAGCGTTCAAAGAAAAAGGCATCAAGTTAGCATCAAGTTAGTATGATAAATCAACATCAGGAGCGTGGTAAAGAGTGGTTAGAAGAACTCCTGCGATTATCTCGATTGCCCGCCAGTATAGAGGTAGCTGATGGTGAAGCTCCTCTAGGAGAGCGACCCAGCTACTGGTTGACAATCGATAATAGTCAACTGACCTCGAAAGACACTCAAACTTTAATTGGTCGGGAAGGGGAAGTTATCGATTCTATCCAGTACTTAGCAAATTCCCTCCTTAACTTGGGTCATGATGAGCAGGAACAAGCCGTTTACGTCATCGATATAGATAGCTATCGAGCCAGACGGCAAGTGGAACTTCAAGCGATCGCTGAACACGCTGCGATGAAAGTCCGTCAGACCGGGAAAGAATTTGAATTGAAATCCCTATCTGCAGCATAGCGGCGTCAAGTCCATACCCTATTCAAGGCTTTTGAGGATCTAGAAACTCTGAGTCGAGGGCAAGAGCCAGACCGACGACTGGTGGTGCGTCGCAGGTATTGACAGATTCAGGATTTTCACCCTCTCACGGCTGATTGTACTTGGGATTATTCCCACCACCTGACTAACATAATGCATTAACTCTATATAACAATTTAAGTCTATAAATGGTCGCTTTTTGCTGAGTCAGGACTTACGCGCTTAAGTGGATTTAGCCCCCCTAGCCCCCCAATATTGGGGGGTAATGATGTCAAAGTCCCCCGAGCGAGGGATTGCTCGCTCGGGGGATTTAGGGGGCAAATGGGTAAGTCCTATGAGTGTTTGAGAAGCTCAAGGTTAACCATCAACGCTTAACAGTCAACTGCAAAGGATAAGCATTATGGAGGCTATATATATTCCTGAGTTGCTCAAATTACCAGAGCAAAGAGAAGTAACTCCGGTCAATCAATTCTTGGTGGATTTACCGACACTGACCCCAGTTCGAGGTCAAGTGCAAGTGGCTCATCAAGGCAATTACCTGGAGGTCTGTGCTCAAGCAGAAACGATCATTACCTTGACTTGTCACCGCTGCTTAAAACAGTACAACCACCGCCTAAGCATCGATACATCCGAATTAGTTTGGTTAGCTTCCTCAGCTGACCAACTCTCGGATGAATCCCTAGAGGAGGAGATAACGTGGGATGATTTACAAGAAACCCTTCCAGCTCAGGGGTATTTTTATCCAGACACTTGGTTATACGAACAACTATGTCTGGCAATTCCGCCACGGCAGCTGTGTGACCAAGAATGTATAGGTATCCAGATTAACGATAACAGTGAAGCACAGTTACGGGATCAACTACGGGATCAACGTTGGGGCGCTCTAGAATCCCTGAAGAGAAAACTTCCTGGATAGTGAGTTGCCTGGTAGTATAATGCTGAAGGGGAAATCGGTCAGAGAGTTACTAGCAGCAGAGCCGTTATCCAAGTTTCTTGGAAATAAAAATGCTATGTTCAAAGTTTAATTATTTTTTTATAGTATTTATTGTTTGAGTAATTGGCTCTTATATAAAAATCCGTGTAGGAATTGTCATAATTTTTGACGCTATATTCCCGTCTTGATGCAGTCGCTCATGGGGGGAACCACGGCAGTCGCTCATGGTTTGAAGTTACCGTAAGACAGGCTCGCCTTAATCAATAAGTTTTAACCCTTTTTTGCATAACCTACCAACCATAAAGGCTCAACTGTCTAAGGTTTCGTCTCCGGGGGACCCCCAAGACCGCGCTGCCTCCCCAAGACCGCGCTGCATCGCTACTCCCTGCTCCCTGTTCCCTATTCCCTGTTCCCTGTTCCCTTTGCTATATGAATTTCAATGACGAGTTTGAGCTTCTGCTACGTGCTCGCTATCCTTTGTTATATATTCCCACTCTAGAAGAAGAGCGAGTAGAAACAGCGATCAAGCAATCAGCTAAACGTTTGGGTAATCGTGGTGTCTATATCTGGGATTTTGTAGATGGTTACCAGGGAAACCCTAATGATATCGGCTTTGGACGCCGCAACCCCTTACAAGCCTTAGAATTTGTAGATAGAATTGGCGAAAGTGCTGCTGCCATCTTTGTATTAAGAGATTTTCACCGATTCTTAGAAGATGTATCAGTTGCTCGTAAACTCAGAAATCTGGCACGTACCCTCAAATCCCAGCCTAAGAATATAGTTATCGTTACCCCCCAAGTGTCGGTTCCCTCGGATTTAACCGAAGTCCTGACAGTGCTCGAATTCCCCTTACCAACCGCATCGGAAATTAAAGCTGAGGTGAAACGTTTGTTGGGGGCAACCGGACAAACCCTAACTGAAAAAATCATTGATGAGCTGGTGCGGTCGGCTCTTGGTCTTTCCTTAGAAAGGATTCGTCGGGTCCTAGCTCGTGGGATTGCCTCTAATAATGCCATCCAACCTTCAGATGTGGAACTAATTTTAGAAGAAAAGCGTCAATCCATTAGGCAAACCCAGATCCTAGAGTTCTACCCAACCCAAGAAAAAATTTCCGACATCGGTGGCTTAGACAACCTTAAAGACTGGCTACTGCGACGGGGTGGAGCATTTACAGAACAGGCGCGACAATACGGGTTACCTCATCCTCGAGGATTACTATTAGCGGGGATTCAAGGAACTGGGAAATCCTTAACTGCAAAAGCGATCGCAAACCACTGGCACCTACCCCTGCTACGTTTAGATGTCGGTCGTCTATTTGGTGGCTTAGTAGGGGAATCAGAATCCCGTACTAGGCAGATGATTCAGCTAGCCGAAGCTCTCGCGCCCTGCATCCTCTGGATTGATGAAATTGACAAAGCCTTCTCTGGTTTATCCTCTAAAGGGGATGCTGGCACAACCAGTCGTGTCTTTGGTACCTTTATTAGCTGGTTAGCTGAGAAAAAATCCCCAGTGTTTGTGGTCGCTACTGCCAACAATATCCAAGCCTTACCCCCAGAAATGCTTCGTAAGGGTCGATTTGACGAAATCTTTTTTGTTGGTTTGCCCAACCAGGAAGAACGTCGTGCTATTTTTGACCTACACCTATCCCGGCTGCGACCTCATAATCTTAATAGTTACGCTTTAGACCGATTAGCCTACGAAACCCCTGATTTTTCTGGGGCAGAAATTGAGCAGACCCTGATCGAAGCCATGCACATCGGCTTTAGCCAAAACCGAGACTTCACCACAGATGATATTCTCGAAGCCGCTAGCCAAATTATCCCCTTAGCACGCACAGCCCAAGAGCAAATCCAATTCTTACAGGATTGGGCAGCTGCCGGAAAAGCTCGCATGGCTTCTCGCAATAGCCCCTTAAATGATCGCATTCAGCGCCAACTCCAGTAAGTAATCATATATAGTAGTAGTTCTCAATTGGGTGAGCTACTTCATCCTGGGTTAATGGGAGTAGGGAGTAGGGAGTAGGGAGTAGGGAGTAGGGAGTAGGGAGTAGGGAGTAGGGAGTAGCGCTAATAAAATTGACTTGACCTAATAAGTATCAGAAACCCTATAGATTATTTAGATTAATTGAAACTAGATTAATTGTAAATTATATCATGAACTTTTGCTAGAACACCCTAACAACCTGTTAACCTTGGCCAATAGGCACGCGCGTCGCGTTCAACCTTTAACCTGTTAACCTTGACCTTTCGGTCACGCGATCGCGTTCAACCTGTTAACCTTGGCCAATAGGCACGCGCGTCGCGTTCAACCTTGGCCAATAGGCACGCGCGTCGCGTTCAACCTGTTAACCTTCAACCTTTCAACCTAACAACCTCCAACCTTCAGCGTTCAACCTGTTAACCTTCAACCTTTCAACCTTGACCTTTCGGTCACGCGATCGCGTTCAACCTTTATCTTTGAATACTTTCCCATGAATCTTTCCAAGATAGCTCAGTTTATCATTGGTTTTATTCTCGGCATTGGCATCTTAGCAGGTGCTGCTGTTGGTACAGTTTATTACTTCTTTACTAAACTAGCAGTTGAGCCTGAAAAACCAGTTTTTGCTGAGGAGCGACCCAAGAAGTCACCATCACCAAAAGCTCAACCGACCAGTTCATCTGGGCAGTCTAAACCAGCAACTACTCCCAAACCCATTCCTAGTCCTAGTCCTTTACCAAAACTGGAACCGGGTGCTTATCGAGCCAGTGTTACCTGGCCACAGGGGTTGATTCTTCGGGACTCCCCTAGCCTGAACGCTCAACGCATAGGTGGTATTGGCTACAATCAGACCCTGATCATCCTCGGATACAGTGATGATAAGCGATGGCAGAGAGTACGCTTGCCTGGTAGTGACCAAAAAGGTTGGGTTAAAGCAGGTAATGTCAAAAAAATAAACTAATAGTTTCGAGCAACACTCAACACTCAATACTTAACAAGTATTGTTTTTGTTAAGAAAAATAGCTAAATATTAATCTTGATTGCAATATTGCCGATCTAGCTTTAATGCCAGAATCCAGAATGATAGGGTGATGAAACTAACTTTTAACACCATCAAAAAAGTTAAATTTCTGGTTAACTTAATTTCTGGCTAACACGTTTATGTACAACAAAAATACCAATAAAGATCTTTTGGGTGCTGCTGTGACTGCTGCTTTGGGTGCCGGGATTGTCACCTCTTTTGCTGTCAGCCAAGGTCAACACCCAATGATTGCTATAGGAATTACTGCTATGGCTGGCTTAGTTGGTGCCTTGTTACATCAGGCTGACTTAGTATAAATAAAAGTCCTATGATAAGTAATTAACAACTTGCTAGTTATGTGTTTTCTGGTGGGCTAATTGGAACAAACCACAAGATTCTGATCACCCGTAGCAGGAAACCCGTTAGACATCCATCCATTAACAGGATAAGTTATTCTTGCCCACTCGCGCCCTTGGGAGTCCTTGCGAAATTGGTCTTGACGGGAACCGTTGATCAGTTGTACTTCCACTCCATAGGAGACAAGACCTAGTCGAGAAGAGTTAATATTCGGTCCTCTACGGACAGCTATACCATCATTACCTTTATATATAACTTCGCGACAGAGAGATGGTGTTGGATTAGAGCGTACTATTACTCTGTCCTGACAGAACTTTAGATCTTTGGCTCGGACAAATCCAGGAACGGGGGAGTTGATCGCGATCCAACCATTTTTCCTAACCTTGTTTTCGGCCAGAATAACTTCTTCATTAGGCTCTAAGGTTCTGATTGGTTCGATTGATGGCTGTTTGTAGATAAACATTGACTTAGCAGCTTGGCGGCAGAGAGATAGTGTTTGAGTAGGGGTTACTCCTCCTATCCCCGGCGGACAGAACTTGAGATTTTGGGCTTGGACAAATCCACTAATGGGGAAGTTGATCGCAATCCAACCATCTTGGCTAACCTTGTTTTCGGCCAGAATAACTTGTTCATCAGCCTCTAAGGCTCTCATTAGGTTAGAGGTTGATCGCTGTTTGTAGATAAACGTTGACTCAGCAGCGGCGCGACATTTACCCATCAATCCCTGATCCAGTTGAAATTTCCCTTGAGTCTGA